>CALMND010000377.1 GCA_937868565.1 uncultured Bacteroidota bacterium
GTAGCAACACCACCACCTTGATACCAACTTGTTACGCCTACAGGACTGGATAAATTTAAGGTACCCCAGCCAGCGGCGGCCAGGTTAAAAGGAGCAGTAAATCCTTCGTTTAAAACAACTTGCGAGTTCATATGGAACATGGAACCAGCGACTAGAGCAAATAATGTAATTTTTCTTTTCATTTTATATATTTTCAATAAATTTAGTGAATTATTTTTAAAACACATTTTTTTTTTTTATTTTTGGTATATAACATTAAAACTATTTAAAAATGAAAAAAATTACTCTAGCTCTTTTCGCTTTGGTTGGGTCGGCAACAGCTGTATTTAGTCAGGCAAATACTACTCTTCAGGCTCCACAGACTGATGGTTCCTGGTCTACTCTTCATGCGCCAAGTGGTTCGGCATCTGCTGTTTATCACAGAGCTTGTTATCTCGTAAAGCAAAGTGAACTTGGGGGCTTAGCCCTCACAAATAGTGTTATTACCGGTTTTGGTTTTGATTTTCTCAATGGTGTTAGTACCGCAGTAACGGGGCAGTTTACTGTTTATCTTCAGAATACCAGTGACGCTACCTATCTAAAAGGTCCTAATTTTCCAACTGCTATAGCACCTATGCAAACAAATTATGTGGGTAACTACAGTATCCCAGTTAGTCCAAATGGAACCGCAAGTATTGTATTGCCTTTAACAACAAGTTTTACGTATACCGGCGGTGGCATTTACGTAGCCTTTGAATGGTTTTGTGCTTCACCTAATTCTAGTACACCTGCCAGATACAATTGCAATACAACTGGCTTAACACCAACAGGTGGTGGTTATACTTTTACAGCGGTAGGTCCAGCGCCTACAACAATGTCGCTTGATGTTTTTAGGCCGGCATTCCTTTTTAGGGCTGCAAACACAGCTACTAACGAATTATCGGTTACAAAAATGGAAGCAATGGGTAAATATTCTAAATTGTTAACAGGTGGTCAGTTTGTAACGGCTGAAATTAGGAACAGCAGTAACATTGCAAAAACGAATGTTCCTGTAACCTTCTCGGTATCTGGGGCAAACCCTTTTTCAATTACTCAAACGCTTGCTACTATTGGGGCCGGTTCAGTAACGACCGTTACTTTTGGTCCTTATAATACGCCAGCTACAGGGTTAAGCAATATGTCAGTGACAATTCCGGCCGATCAGGTTAACACTAACAATCTTTGGGCTTGGTCACAAACGGTTACGTGTAATGATTTTGCAACAATTCCACCTTTACCGATAACATCTTTCGGCTCTAGTATAGGATTTGTTGCTGCTGGTGGAATATATTCCTGGAAAATGACACCTCCATCTGCTTCAAGTTTAAATAGTATCTATTTTGCTTTAGCTGCAACCGGAACATTTACTGATAATATGTATGCAGTTCTTATGGACGCTGGTGGTAATATCTTAGCGAGTTCAAATACTATCACTTTAAACGCTTCATTGAATGGAAGTTTTGTCAATTTTGATTTTAATCCTCCTGTTTCTTTAACAGCTGGTACAGCTTATTTATTTGGTGTTGCTCAGCCAGCCGCTCCTGTACAATACTCTCCTTTTACTAGAGTTTTGGCTAGTTACCCAGTACCAAACTTTTATATTTCTCCAATAGCAGGTGGTTCTGCAAGTAACGTAGACAGAGGCTATATGGGAATTGGGGCTGTGTTAGGTTTTTCAAATACAAATATTTCAGCTATTTCTTCAAAAAGTGCAGTATGTAATAATGTGGCGCCGAATACGTATCCACAAAGTGTAACACTTACAGCCGTTGGGTTGCCTGGAATGACTTATACTTGGACTGCACCAAGTAGTCCAACTGCCGCTTCTACAGTGGTTACGCCTTCGGTTACATCACCTAGTGGAGCCGGCTCAATTTCCTATTTTGTTACGGGAACGGACGGAACCTCTGGTTGTAAAACAAATTCAGCGAAAGTTACGATAATCTTAAACAAATGTACCGGCATCTCTAAAAACGAAAACTTTGGCAGTGATATTAATGTGTATCCTAACCCGGTAACTAACGGTGTATCTTCGCTTAGTGGTTTAGTTGGCGCAAATACTATTTCTGTTTACAATCTAATTGGTCAAAATGTAATGACCGAAGTAGTTAATGCTGAAACCGTTAATTTAGACTTCAGTAATTTACCTACGGGTAATTATTTCGTGAAAGTTACTGATACAAACAACGACTCAAAAATCATTAAAGTACTTAATCAGAAATAATATTTTATAAAAACTAAAAGCCCTTCCATTTTTTGGAGGGGCTTTTTTATTTTGGTTTATTTAATTGAGAGCCTGTTGTTTTTATGCTAAATTAGTAAAACTAAAAAACACAACATGAAAGCTAAATTGCTGATACTTTTTCTGCCTTTCTCTACACTGTTAAGCCAGCCGCAAGCCCTCGTTCTGCAAACGGGAACTGCTTTGGTCTCGCCAATTAAATAAAATTTACCCGAGTAATGTTACTACCTACTAATTCCAAAAAAATCTGGCTCAGCAAATTTTTATTATGCATCGCACTTGTTATAAGTTCATGTACGAAGGAAGAACATTCTATCCGCTTTAGAAACAACTTTCACCATACCGTTAGCAGTCTTACTATTGGTAGTGTGGTTTTTGGTGAGGTATTACCAGATAAAATAACAGCTTATCGTTCTATAGAAACAGGTGATTTTGAAATAAGCGGGAATTTCTATAACGGTTCTCAGCTGGTAGGTGCAGGTTCGGTATCAGGCAAAGGCAAACACCATTGGACTATCACACTAAATTCAAATGGCGGTTTTTCGACACGTGAAGATAAGTAGTTAATATTTTAATTTTTTTAATCACAGTGTCAAGAATAAATTGTAGTTTCATCTAACATGAATAGAGATAAGTTTATATTTTTTCTTTTGGGATTGTTGTTTTTCCATAAAAATAGTGCCCAAAAAAATGTGGATACCCTCCGCTTGTTTTATGTTATTAATGAAGTTCAGTCGCAAACGAATTTTTCGAAAATAGATTCCCTTGTAAAAAAACTGAACGCAAAAAACATACAGTTAAAACTATTTGGTTATGCTGATTATCTGCACGACAACTCCTACAATCAGGCATTGTCTCAAAAGCGAGCAGATGCTGTAAAAAATTATTTATTAAAGAACCATTATGCTAAAGTAACTGTACTTCTATCAAAAGGCATGGGCGAGAAATTCTCAAAGCCATTGGAGTCAAGGGAAGGTGAAGCTTTTCAAAGAAGAGTGGATGTGGTATTAGATAGAGTTATACCATTAAATGAGTCAGATACCAGACCTGTTCAGATTGGAAAGCCTTTGGAAGAATTGGAAAAAGTGAATTTGCATGAACTGGAAAAGGGACAAAGTATGGTATTAGAAGGATTGAGCTTTATTCCGGGAAGACATATATTGCTCAAAGAGTCGATGCCGGTGCTAGAAAAATTATTAAAAACATTAATGGATAACCCAACTTTAAAAATCGAAATTCAAGGACATATTTGTTGTCCGGATGGTCAAGAAGACGCATTGGATTATGATTCTCGTGATAAAAAACTATCCCACAACCGCGCCAGAGCCATTTATGACTATTTAATAAAAAACAAGATCAGCAAAGAAAGTTTACAATACAAAGGCTTTGGGCATAGTAAACCACGAGTAAATCCTGAAACAACACCTGAGGAAGAACAAATGAATCGTCGTGTGGAAGTTATGGTTTTAGAGAATTA
>CALMND010000378.1 GCA_937868565.1 uncultured Bacteroidota bacterium
CCCGCTTCAAATTCTAGTGCAGATGGAATTGTGGCCTACACTTCCAACGCTAACAACCAAATAACAGCGAAGTATTTTTTAGATTCTAAAACTGCTATTCGCGCGCGTTTTGGTTTTAACACACTTTCCGGTTCTATTACTAACAAAGTGCAGGATGCTGAAGCTTTATACAAAGCGTCATTTGGTACTAAAGACGACATTGCCAGAGCTTCTTTATTACGAGTGGAAGACAAATTGACGTTTACCAAAAATAACTGGATGATTTCTGTAGGCTATGAAAAACGACGTGGCTATAGAAGATTGCAGGGCTTCTATGGTGCTGAATTCGGAATTGGAAACAATGGTTCCAAAGAAAAAGTAAGTTATGGTAACGCTTTCTCGGATTTACACAATGTAGATTTTACCAGCAATTTCAACACGCTACAAATAGCCACTCAAACACCAACGGCAACAGGTAAAACCGTAAGAAGTCTCGAAACGAAAAACTCGGGTGGTTTTCGAATCGGTCTTCGCGGATTTATTGGCATAGAGTATTTTATATTTGCTAAAATATCTATTGCGGCGGAATATGGTTGGGCTTATTCTATAGCAACAAAACGTGCCGCAACAACAAAACGGCAAGTATTTAACAACGGGCAAAACGGTAGGGAAGTTTTTGAGGAAACGGTGAACACAGATTCCAGAGAGCTAACGAAAGGTTTTTCGGTTGATAATAACAACGGCTCTGTCTTCTCGATGAATAATACTCTTGGAGGCAATACTGCGTTAACTGGCGGTGCCGGCGCACTCACGCTTCTTTTTCACTTTTAAAAATTAATTATTAAAACACATTTCACTATTTATAAAACAGTAAACATGAAGAAAACGGGGTTAATTTTCGCCATTATTGTAATTTTTTTCGCTTGTAAAAAAGAGAAGACACCGGAATTTACAGCAACTGATGTAACCGGTACAACTATTGTGAAAGGGAATATTAGTAAGGAAGTGATAACACCTAACCCGAACGGTACATGGAATAATCAAGCAAAAATAGTTGCGCCAGGTGTAGTTGTGAGTGTCAGGGTAAATAAAAGTTCACTGTATCCCAATTCGACTGCTGAGGGTGCTGACGTCTATACTGGTACCACTGATGTGAATGGTAATTATTACATTGCTGTAAAAAGCAATGCGGTTGGTGTGCAAGCACAGATAACCATTGAGGGGTTTACCGGCACCAAAGACACCTTGGTCGGAGGAATTGTTAAATCAGGACTTTATTCTAGTTATACTGGAATAAGTGTCGCCAACACATTATTCATGGGACAAAATACTCAATTGGATTACAACTTCTCTCCCATTGCGGTTTCTACAAATACTAATAATTCTAGTATAGGCACTGCTATTGTGACTGGCTCGGTAGCGACTACTTTTATTAAAGAAACAAAAATTGGAAATGTTATCGTTAATTCTGTGATATATGTTGCTAA
>CALMND010000379.1 GCA_937868565.1 uncultured Bacteroidota bacterium
AATATTTTTTTCCTTTGCTTAAATCTAATAAAGCAAATTTAGTTTAATTATTGAGATTGAATTCTAATCAGTTCCACGATAAATGAACTATCTGTAAATAGTTTAGAATTTGGCGAACCCGATGGGGCTATATTTGAGAATAGTCCTTTAGACGGTAACCTTGTTTAAAAGGGATAATATCAGTGACCATCCCGTGTCGTTTGGAAATAGTTTCTTCAACAAAAAAGCCATTAATGTAATAGAGATTAATGGCTTCGTCTTTTTCGTTGTCATTGTCGATAAGCACACCGTTATTCATAAGTTCTGCAACCTTTTCATTTGTATTCATTTTCGCAAACTCATAAAACGATTTTAGGTTAGGTGGTATAAAGTTGTAATTTTTATTCATGCCATTGTCATTTTAAAGGTTAGTCATAAGAACCACACTTAATTTTATGAACCGGAAATTTTATTGTTAACGCGCATATTGTTGAACGTAAATTTATGAATAACGTTGCGTTTAAAAATAAAAAACAAGGTTAAAATTTCGATAAAAAATTTGGTCTTAAAAATGTGCTTGTTCGTCCTTTAAATGCATGTATTCATCTATATTTAAGTATAAAATTCTTTAATATTTAACAATTGTACAACAGTTTTCAGGCCTTTTTTTCTATGGGTTAAGGGTTTTCGAGCCAAAATGGTACGGAAGTTTAGAATTAAATTTTCAGTGTATTTTATGTTTGGTGATTTGGCAGTCGGTCCTTCGAGCGTATATAAATCTCATAGTAAGGTTTCGAATTAATTAGCTGGCCTAATAATATGAGGTGAGACTAATTTCTTTTTAGACTGAGTAACATCCAAGTAAATTAATGAGTAGGAAGATTCATCATCCATATGGGCCCGCGAATTACTTATTATCTGATTGCTGAGGCAATTTGCATTTTAATTAGTACGTCGAATATTTTGAGCTTTACTTTTTATGAGCTGAGTTTGGGCTTGTACAAAGTATTATTTTTTTTGCATGAACCCTAAGCGCTGTTTCAGAAGAATGGCAAGTAGCGATATCACTTTTTTCTATTTTAGGACTTATATAAGGAATGCCCAAATTTAAACCTCTAAGAATAAGTAGAAGCGACATGGAGCCCACAAGAAGGGGTGTAGTCTTTCGAATTTTGTTGCGTAAGGAAAGGCTAAAAAAATTGCCAAGCAGGGGAAGGCTTAACATTGCAGGAACCGTTCCAAGGCCGAACAATGTCATGAAGGCAGCGCCAGTTAAACCGTTCCCGCTTGTTATTGCACCAGCAACGCCCATGTATACGAGGCCGCAGGGAAGGAGGCCATTTAAAACGCCAATAATCAGAAGGGATTCATGAGTATTTTTCATAAAAAGTTTCCCTAAAACTGTTTTAATTCCATTAAAAAATCGGAAAGTAGCTGAGCTAAACTTATATTTTGACGGTAAATAGGGACCCAGTAATACAGAAACGAGAAGTATAGATCCAATCACTACGGATAAGAGTTGCTGATAGCCGCCAATTACAAAACCTTGACCAAGTAAACCAAATAGGAATCCAAAAACAGAATAAGTGATTATACGTCCGAGGTTGTACGAAAGAATAAGAAAAAATTTTTTTACAAATCCAGCCTGACCAATAGGAAGAGCAAGAGCAATAGGACCGCACATTCCGATGCAATGGAAACTACCCAAAAAACCAAGTGTTATAGCCGCAATAAAAAGCTCCATCAGTTTAGAAATACAACTTCTTCTTTAAAATAATTTTTACCCTTGCTTACAAATGACACTTGCATTTTATAAACACCTCTGATCAGCGAAGCATCTTTAAGAACCTGCTTTCCGCTCGCATCCGGGTTAAGAGCTATCGTCTTGTCTTTTGACGAATCAGAAGGTCGCAAAAAGTGAACAGTACCGTTAAAGTCCGGGCTAAGTAGTTCTTGCGGAAAGTTTATTTCAATACTGCGGCCTGCTACGGTATGTGTTATTGGTTTTACAAGTTCATTGGCGTTAGATGTAGCGTCAATCTGACTCTGAAATTTTAATTCACGAGCATAGTAGTCTTTTGATTCTAGCTCGACCTTTTGTCCAAAGCAGGTAAAAACTAACGTGAGTATTAGAGCAACAAAGCCCAAATACAGTAATGTTATTCTGGTTCCCCAATTCATGATGAGATGTTTTTAAATTAATTAACAGGTCCTAAAAAATTTGTTTTAACCGTTTTTATTTTCTTATTATTTGTATAAACACCAATTAGCAATTTTGTTTTTCTATTTTCTATTTCGCTTTTGTTCAAATACACAAAAAACTCACCCTGTGTAATAGCTTCTTTTTTTACCCCTAAACTTTTACCAACAATTTCGATACGTGCATTAAAATTTTCAACCTTAAGTTCTACAGGCATACTATCGCGTGTTTTGTTTACTAGTTTAATAGTATAAAGATTACTCACCTGATTATTCTCACGCTCTTGATACAACATGCCCTTAGCCCGGAGTATCGTAGCATCATAGTCAGTTCGGGTAGAAAGCAAAGTGATCTCAATTCCAATGAGCACTAACAACACCGCTGTGTAAGCTTTCATCCGTGTTGTAAATCTTAGAGATTGTTTTGAGGCTATTCCGTTTTCAGAATCATAGCGAATAAGTCCTTTTGGTAAACTTACACTTTCCATCATATGATCACACGCGTCAATGCAGGCGGTGCAATTTACACATTCTAGCTGTGTTCCATTGCGAATATCAATTCCAGTTGGGCACACTTTAACACATAGTCCGCAATCTATGCAGTCTCCCTTTGTTGGGTCAGTTTTTTTTGTGAATTTATGTCTTGGCTCACCGCGTTCATAATCATAAGCAACTACTATTGTTTCCTTGTCAAGCAACACCCCCTGCATTCGCCCATAAGGACAGACAATGATACACACTTGTTCACGCATCCAGGAGTAGATGAAAAAGAAAACGGCTGTAAACAGAAGTATGGCCGTTAAGCCACCTTTGTGCTGTGAAATGGGTTCCAGCGCAATTTTAATCACATTATCTGCACCAATAATATATGAAAGAAAAGTATTGGCAATCAGAAATGACAAAACAAAGAATAAAACATACTTAATGCCTTTTTTGCGAATTTTTTCAGCATTCCATGGCGCTTTTTTTAAAGCTTTTTGATAGTTGGCGTCACCCTCAATCCAATACTCGATTTTGCGAAAGAGCATCTCCATAAAAATGGTTTGCGGGCAAGCCCAACCACAGAAAACTCGCCCAAAAATAACAGTAAACAATGCAATGAACACAATGAAGATGAGCATGCCTAAACCAAAAATGAAAAAATCCTGAGGCCAGAAAATCATCCCGAAAAGAATGAATTTTCGTTCCAAAACATTGATCAGAAACAATGGTTCATGGTGATATTTAATAAATGGAAGTCCGAAAAATACAAATAAATAGATCCAAGTAAAGTAGGAGCGTAAATTGTATAATTTACCGCTCGGCTTGTTTGGAAAAATCCACGCTCTCTTTCCCTCTTTATCTATTGTGGCAATTGAATCTCTAAAACTTTCCTGCGCCTCTTGCTTGCTATTCGTATTTTGGGACATTAATTATTTCATTTTGATAAGAAGTGAATCTACTCCGGCATTTACTTTTGTGCTATCTGTAGTTCCTCCAGTCGAATCAACCGCTGCGATAATTTCTTCAATATATAAATCGCCTTGTTTATCTTTTGGCTTAGGTGGATTTGTGCCTCTAAGTGTGCGAATATAACTGGTTACCTGGGCAATCTGGATTGGAGAATAATCTTCTTTCCAGGACTTCATACCTTTGTCAGGATAACCGTATTTAATAGTTTTGAAAATGTCTTTTATGCTTCCAGAGTGCAACCAATAGTCATCGGTCAGGTTAGGACCTACGGTACCTTCGCCAAATTTACCGTGGCAGGCAGAACAGGTCGCGAGAAAAATGTCTTTCCCGGCGCTCAAATCGGCAGGACTATCGAGCATTTTTACGCTGGATTCGTCTACATTATTAGCCGAGGTTTTCATAAACTCTGCAATTTCTGCTTCTGCTTTTTTAATGCTGATATTGTATTCTTCAGCCTGAAGTGGCGACGAACCTGTCACATGATAATTAATTAAATAAAGTACAGCAACAATAATGGTTAAATAGAATCCGTATTTCCACCAGGGTGGTAAGTTGTTATCTAATTCTTTAATACCATCATAATCATGATCCAATAAAACACTTTCTTCGTTTTCAATTTCAACGGCATCACTAATAAATTTATCTAATATGGTTTTTTCTTTTTGTTTTTTGGGTGCTTCTACGACTGGTATTTCATCTCCTTTGAGATAAGATGAGATTGTGAATATCAGCACGCTAATAAATATCGCCTCAAGAAGTATAACTGAAAGCATCGCATAAAAAGTAAACATGTCTATACCACCAATTCTACCGTCTGCTGTTTTTGCTACCCCATCCCCAGCGTAAGACGAAAGACTCATCAGGATAAAAAATATGGCTAATCCTTTAATCTTTTTATCTTTATTTTGTTCTGCCCTTTTTTTCAGTTTTTTTAAAAACATTTCAGAATTAATGATATTCTTCATTACTCCGCTGAGTGCTGATATTAAAATTGCCAGCAAAATAATAACGATTAACAACGTATTGAAAAGTGCATTTGAAAAATAACTCACACTAGCTATTTCATTTTCTTGCGCCGAAGAAACGAAGGGAATTAACATTAGGAAAATGATTAACAGACCATACGGTTGAGTGTTGATTTTTTTTGTGTTCATATAACAACTTTTATTTGTTTATACTTAGTCTAAAGGAATTTGAGAAACTTCTTTAAGGTGCGTTTTGTCTGATTTCATGACATACACTGTAACAAAAAGGAAGAATATAAAAAAAATGAGGAAGGATGTCAGAGGATAGATTTCTACTCCGGTGATACTTTCGAGATAATTAATGAATTTCATAGCGTTTTTTATTTTAAATTAATTACTAAGCCCCGCAACCTCTGCTTTCGGAGCCGCTTTTATATCCTTACCCATCCTTTGTAAATAAGCAATTAGAGCAATTATTTCTTTGTCGGATGCAGTTTTGATGCCATCCTTTTTTAAATTTTCTGCAATTCCGTTGGCTTGTTTTTCCATATCAGCGGCAGCTATTGTTTCGTATCCTTTTGGATACGGTACTCCCAGTTTTTGCATTGCTTTAATTTTCCCTACCGTGCTGCTTACATCAACTTTATCATCCAAGAGCCAAGGATAAGTTGGCATAATTGAGCCTGGTGACATAGAAGTAGGATCCATCATGTGATTATAATGCCAGCTATCGGGGTATTTGCCGCCGATTCTTGCCAAATCTGGTCCGGTACGTTTAGAGCCCCACTGAAATGGATGATCGTAAACAAATTCGCCGGCTTTAGAGTACTCACCGTATCTGGCAGTCTCATTTCTAAATGGTCGAATCATTTGCGAATGA
The DNA here is from genome assembly GCA_937868565.1 of uncultured Bacteroidota bacterium. GTDB lineage: Bacteria > Bacteroidota > Bacteroidia > B-17B0 > Aurantibacillaceae > Aurantibacillus. The sequence goes on from CALMND010000379.1 coordinate 5,476, forward strand.
CAGGTGTAACAACCTTCTCTTATGTATATGTCGCGTCCTTGTAGTTCAAGTGGCGTGTATGGTTTAACACTTGAAATGGTTGGTATATTGGATTTTACAAGAAATGTAGGAACGAATTCAACAATTCCACCAATTAGCACAACTACTAAACTAACGACCATCATTTGAATAGGACGACGTTCAATCCAACGATGCCAGTGGTCGTTACTATGTTTATGGTATTCGCTTACCAAGGCAGGCGCTTCCGCATTTTCGTTAGCCAGAAATGTACCCGCTTTAATTGTTTTAATTAAGTTGTAAACCATCATTAAAGCGCCCACTAAAAACAAAGTTCCTCCTAAGGCACGTGCTGCATAGAATGGCATCATTTTGGTGACACTGTCCATAAACTGCCATTTTAATTGGCCTTCTGGAGTAAACTCTTTCCACATTAATGATTGCATGATACCAGCCCAGTACATAGGCACTGCATATAACACTATTCCAAGAGTACCAATCCAAAAATGCATGTTGGCTAGTTTACCTGAGTATAATTTTGTTTGAAACATGCGAGGAATTAACCAATACAATATTCCGAACGTCATAAAACCATTCCAACCTAATGCGCCAACATGCACGTGTGCTATAGTCCAGTCTGTAAAGTGTGAGATGGCATTAATAGATTTAAGTGACAGCATAGGTCCTTCGAAGGTGGCCATGCCATATGCGGTTACCGCAACTACCAAAAACTTAAGAACAACATCATCTCGAACTTTGTCCCAAGCACCTCTTAGGGTTAATAAGCCATTAATCATTCCACCCCAACTCGGAGCAATTAACATAACGGAGAATACAACACCCAGCGACTGAGCCCAATCTGGCACGGCCGTATACAATAAGTGATGAGGACCCGCCCAGATATAAATAAAAATGAGCGCCCAAAAGTGAATAATGGAAAGGCGATATGAATAAACAGGCCTGTTAGCAACCTTTGGAATAAAATAGTACATTAATCCTAAATACGGAGTAGTTAAGAAAAATGCTACTGCATTATGACCATACCACCATTGCACTAAAGCGTCTTGAACACCAGCATACCAAGAGTACGATTTCCAAAAAGAAACAGGAATTTCGATAGAATTAACAATGTGCAACATAGCCACTGTTACCACTGTGGCAATGTAAAACCAAATAGCGACATATAAATGGCGTTCCCTTCGGCGAATAATAGTGCCGAACATATTCCAAGCAAATACTACCCATACCAAAGTGATTAGAATATCAATTGGCCATTCAAGTTCGGCATATTCTTTACCTGTAGTTTTTCCAAGTGCCAGCGTAATAGCCGCCAAGACAATAATTAACTGCCAACCCCAAAAATGAATTTTGCTTAAAAAATCACTAAACATTCTGGTTTTTAATAGACGTTGTAATGAATAATACACACCCATAAAAATGCCATTACCTACAAAGGCAAAAATCACGGCGTTGGTGTGTATCGGTCTAACCCTGCCAAACGTGGTGTAAGGCAATTCAAAATTAAATATAGGCCAAACCAATTGGACGGCGGCCACAAGGCCGGCGAGCATTCCAACTATTCCCCATAACATGGTGGCGTAGGCAAACTGTTTTACAATTTTGTTGTCGTACTGAAATTTTTGTATTTCCATAAAGGCAGTTTTAATTGTTGTGTTGTTCGTTTTCTATTATTTCTTTTTTTGGATTATCTTCAAAAAGCATGCGTACCGAGGGAGTATAATCATCATCGTATTGACCACTTTTTACCGACCAAATAAAGGCAACTAAGAAGCCGATTGCAATTGTTAAACTAGCGGATATTAAGATAAAAATTACACTCATTATGCGCTCAAAATTATATGTGAGTGTGAAAACATTTACTGACTTTTCTCCTCGAAGGATATGATATAAGTCATATTTAACAACTATGCATGTGAAAAGGGTTTTTGTCATTTAACGATTCCTAATGTAAAGCCAA
>CALMND010000380.1 GCA_937868565.1 uncultured Bacteroidota bacterium
AAAAAGAATATCCATAGGAATTTTTCTCTGAAAAAAACTAATGTAATCCCCTTTGTCAAAGGCAATAGCGTTAAATCGCACGTTTGGATTTGATTTCTGAAATAATTCTAACTTGAGATGGTTATTGCTAAAAACCTGACCCCATCCCGTATCAAAAACATTTCTGCAACAAAATATTGGTGTCATGTTTTCTGGGCCATGAGGGGCAAACTGCTTTAAAATTCTCAATAGCTTCTCATTAATTTCAAAAAATTCGAGTTCAAGATCCACTTCAATTTTTGGAATTAGTTGTTCAGGGGTAATACTCTGGGAAACAACTTCTTCAAACCTCTTTTTAAATGGTTCAACGTTTTCTTTTTTTAGGGTGAGTCCCGCAGCGTATTTATGCCCACCAAATTGCTCTAATAAATTCCCGCACTTTTCGATAGCATTGTAAATATCAAATTCTCTAACGCTACGGGCACTCCCGGTTATTTTTCCTTCGCTTTCAGTTAGAATAATGGTGGGTTTGTAATACTTTTCAATCATGCGCGAAGCAACAATGCCAATCACACCTTTATTCCATTTTTCATTAAAAAGAACAGTAGTGTTTTTTTTGGACGTCATTAAATCGTTTTCAATAAGTTCCAAAGCCTCTATTGTGGTACCAAGGTCCAAATCTCTTCTTTGCGTATTTGTATCGTCGATTGCTTTAGCATATTCATCAGCCATAGCTTCGTCCTCACAGGATAATAATTCTACAGCTTTGTTTCCGTGTTTAATTCTTCCAGCTGCATTGATTCTCGGAGCAAGCGTAAAAACAAGAGTGCTAATAGTTGCGCTACTTTTTTGCTGATTAATATTTAGTAGTGATTTAATTCCTGGTCTTGGATTTTTATTTATTTTTTCCAGACCATAATGCGCTAACACCCGGTTTTCTCCGGTTATGGGAACAATATCAGCAGCAATACTGGTGGCAACCAAATCAAGATAGTGGTAACAATCCTCGAGAGGTAAATTGTTTTTTATTGAAAAAGCCTGTATGAGTTTAAAACCAATTCCCGCACCGCTTAATTCTTTATAAGGATAGTTGCAATCACTTTGTTTTTGGTCAAGAATAGCGACAGCTTTTGGTAATTCATGTCCAGGCAAGTGATGGTCGCAAATGATGAAATCAATATTCTTTTCATTGGCATAATTAATTTTATCTACAGATTTAATTCCACAGTCCAAGGCAATAATGAGTGAAAAATTATTTTCTGCAGCAAAGTCAATTCCTTGTGTTGAAATTCCATAACCTTCTTTATAGCGGTCTGGGATGTAATAATTAATGTGTCGAGTGTAGGCTTTAAAAAAGCTGTATACCAGACTCACAGCAGTTGTTCCGTCCACATCATAATCTCCGAAAATCAAAATTTTTTCGTGGTTTGATAGGGCAAGGTTAATTCGGTCAACGGCTTCCTTCATTCCTTTCATCAAAAAAGGGTCGTGTAATTGATTAAGGTCTGGCCTGAAAAAAGTTTTGGCTTCATCAAAAGTGCTAATGTTCCGTTGTGTCAAAACAGTAGCAACAATTCTATCTACGTTAAGTTCTTTTTGTAAAGAATCTACAAGTTCAGAGTTTGCAGGATGAGATATTTTCCATTGCTTTTCCAAAAATCAGGCAATGTTATGGTAAACAGCTTCAATATCGTCGTCCTCTTCCATTTTCTCAATCATAGCCATTACTTCTGTCTCCTGTTCCGGAGTCAATTCTTTAGTAGAAGTGGGTACATAAATTTTACTTGATTCTATTACAGCAATTTTTTTATCTTCCAGTGCTGCCTGCATTCTGCCATAGTCAACAAATTGCGTTTGTATGATGAACTGTTTGTTCTCCTCGTCTAAGTTAATGTCTTCCAAACCAAAATCAATCAACTCTAACTCTAATTCATCCTTATCTAAATCTGCGGCGTCAATTTTAAAAAGCACCACGTGTTCAAACATAAAACTCACAGAACCATTGGTTCCCAGAGCACCATTGGCTCTGCTGAAATACATGCGAACATTGGCAACCGTGCGCGTTGGGTTATTACTGGTGCATTGAATTAAAACAGGCACGCCATGTGGGGCGTACCCTTCATAAATAACTTCATCATAGTTGGTCGAATCTTTTTCGCTGGCGCGCTTGATTGCTGCATCAACATTCGTTTTAGGCATGTTCACAGCCTTGGCGTTTTGAATCACCATTCTCAACCTCGGGTTAGAGTCAGGATTTGGCCCACCCAATTTAACGGCCATCACTATTTCCCGTCCTATTTTAGTAAAAGCTTTAGCCATTTTAGCATAACGCTTAAACATAGTGGCCTTACGGGTTTGAAAAATACGTCCCATTTAAGTTCTGATTAATTAAAAACACAAAGATAATTTTTTTAAGAAATACCACACCAAAAACAAAAAGGAGCTAGGTCGGGACTTTTTTGAGCACCGACCTTGAAAGAGCAGATGCTTTTAATTTAATTCGATTTTAACGATTTATTATCAGTTTTCTTACAAGCAACGCTTCCTTATTTTGACAGCTTACCAAATAAATTCCTGATGGAAAGTCATTAATAGTTATTTCATAATCATTTCCAGCTCCGAGTTCAGCAGATTTAATTATTTGGCCCAACTCGTTAACGATAACTAGATTAACTTCTGTCCCCGCTTTTAATTTAAACTCGCCATTATTCGGGTTGGGGAAAATCTGAAGGAAGTCTTCATTTGTTTTGATAACATTAATTCCTGCACACGTGGAGTAAAATTGAGTAAGGGTAGTTGTATTTGCGCATCCTGCGGCACTCAACCCTCGAATAGTATACGTTACAGTTGCATTCGGAGTTATCGTTATCGAACTTGCGTTGCTGTTGTTTAAACTCCATGTATAGGAGTTTGCTCCCGTCACACTCAAAATCACCGATTTTTCACCTTTACAAAATAAACTTCTTGTACTTGTTGCGGTCATAGCTGGCAAGGGATTTACTGTAACCAGAACGGTTTGGGTCGTGGTACATAAATTAGTGTCTGAGCCTGTTACAGAATAGGTTGTGGTGATCGTAGGAGAAGGGGCAATGCTCGGAGTGCCTCCTAAAGTCAACCAGGAATAAGTACTGGCGCCACTAGCAGTTAAAGTAACTGTTTCTCCAAAACAAATGGCACTTTGACTCGATATGGCAGTAACCGTCGGATTTGGATTTACAAAAATGCTCACCGTCTGAGTGTTCGTGCAGCTATTAACGGCCGTTCCTGTAACGGTGTAAACCGTATTTAATGTAGGTGATAAAGTTGCCACAGATCCATTCGTTCCATCACTCCAAAGATATGTAGAGGCACCAGAGGCTGTCTCTATAGCGTTCGTGCCTAAGCAAATGGTATTATTTCCGGTAATCGAAATAGTAGGGGTTTGTAAAATGTTAACAGCGACGGTATTTGTAGTAAGGCAACCGCTACTGCCTCCCGCTGTAACCGTATAAACTGGCGTAGTCGACACCACGACCACTGCATTTGTTCCGGTCTGACCTCCCGGAGTCCAGGTATAACCATTAGCATTACCCGTTACACTTAGTGCCAGAGAATTACCAGGACAAACACTGACATTGGGTGCCGAAGCACTTACCGATAAATTGGTAACTGAAATAGATGCAGTTCCCACTAAACAATTTAACTGAGCAGTTACACTATAGCGTATAACGGTTGAAGTGGTTACGGGTAAAGTGGGAGTTGCTGCTCCGGTGCTCCACAATAGCTGTCCCGGAGAACCACTAAGGCTCAGGCCAAGTGTGCTATTCGGACAAATCAAAAGGCTGGCACCCTGCGCAAAACTAAGTGTCGCGGTAGGCACTGTTATTGAAAAGTCCGCATTGGCGTAGGTGGCATTATCAATGAAATTAAAATTAGTTGTTTGCAAAGGATCCGCGGGAACAACAAATTCTCCATAAACGGGAGCTAATTTATAGGTGCTTGGGTTTGGTTCAAGAACTTCTGCAGCCACGTGGGGGAAGAGAATTTTACCCGCAATGCTAAAATTGCAGGAAGTAAAATCTTTCAAAGGAGTGAGTTTATTTGTTGGTACATCATACGCTCGTGAAAACAAATTGGGTGTTAAATTGGCTGCTCCCAGCGCGTATCCGGAGTTATCAGTCCAGGAATAGAATATTTTACTTCCCGACACGTTGCGTGAAATTTGAGGAGACATATCCTGCGAGGCAGCATTAGGAGCAACGCCCCATGTACCCCGTCCCGCATTTACGTTGCCTAGGTCGTGTGCCGCCCATACACCATTTACCAGCGTGATATCAAACATGTGGTGCCAGGAGCCATATAGAACTGAATAAACATTTGTCCCATTGCACAGTGTTGTCAAAATATGAGGGTTACCATTCATGTCCACAGTTAAATCATGTTCAAAGTTTGTACTCGGTACGTTTGGAGGAACAATGTTAGCTGTAACACAACCAAAGGCAGTTAAATCTACCTGAAAGGGTCCCGTCCAACTCGTGCCTCCGTTTGTTGTTTTATAGAGCACTGGGTAAAAAGCATAGTTACCCGGACCTGGGCTAACATGCCCCAAAAAACTAAACCACCCAACGGTGCCGGAAGGATCAAAAGCAATATTATAATCTCCAACTTGAGGAGTGCCATTAAATCCGATATTGAACGGCGGATTAACAGAAAAATTATTTGTCCATACAATGTCATTGGTTCCATTCCACGTACCTTTATAAACGTTAAAACCCGTAATGTTAATGCCGTTGTATAAAGCATCAACGGCCCAAAAAACGCCAGGCGCACCCTTTACAACTGAATGAGCAATCAATTGCGGGTTAACTATAGGTTGATTATAATTTTCTGTTTGTCCGGTGAGATTGAGTTGCATAACACCGGTCACCACGCCATTCCAGGCAGAGTTCACGGAGTTAATAGTTGCAGCCATATACCCCAGGTAGGCATTTGCTGGATTAATATTATTAGTTGGATTATAAATGGTAACATTTGGATAGCGTGCCAAACTGGAATTTATAGGGTTTAAGAATCCCTGATTAAGTGTCCACGATGTTCCGCCGTTTACAGAAATATCATATCTCAAGTGGCCCGAATTGCCAATGAAAACTCCCGCGTTGTTTCTATGAATATATACAATAGTATTCAGTACTTTGTCGGCAGCAATTGGGTTTGTTGAGTTTCGAATAAGGGTGAAGAGATTAGACGATGAACCAACCAAAGTGTTTGTGCCACATTGTGCTTTTACATTTTCTTGAATTAACAGAACTAAAGCAATAACAAGATAATTTAAATATTTTTTTTTCATGACCAGGGTGTTTAATTATAGTTAAAATTAATAAAATCCTAAAGAAAGACAAATCTATTTAACTTAAACTTGTATCTTTTTATTCTCAATATAATCGTAAAGGAATCCCGATGGATGTATGTCAGTAGAACTCGGGTAGAGCAAAATTCATTTCAGATTTATTTGTTAACTGCGAAACTACAAAGCCTTAATAGAAATTTTTTTAGCCCTCGCACAGCTATTTGAGTTAATCGAGTATACATCATAATTTTTTGTCGCTTCTAATTAATTTAAATTAATTTTGTTTCCATGACCGCTATAGAAATAAGCCCGCAGTTCGAGCTCGTTTTAAATTTTATAAACCGTACTAATCAAAACATTTTTTTAACTGGAAAAGCGGGTACAGGAAAAACAACTTTGTTAAAGTATATCCGTCAGCATTCATTTAAACAAATATCTGTCGTAGCACCTACCGGAGTGGCAGCTATAAACGCTGGTGGATCCACAATTCACTCATTTTTTCATTTTGCATTTAATCCTTTTTTACCCGCTCTTAAAGAAAACGGAATTCCTGATTTTTCGAAAAGTAATTTACCTGTTTTAAAATACAACTCACAGCGACTTAATATTTTTAGAAACCTAGAACTATTAATTATCGATGAAATAAGTATGGTTAGAGCAGATATGTTAGATCAAATTGATGCGACATTAAGGCAAACCAGAAAGAAATGGCATTTACCATTCGGTGGCGTACAGTTACTTTTAATTGGCGACATGTACCAATTACCTCCGGTTGTTCAACCCGATGAATGGAGAATTCTGTCGGAGGTATATTCAAGCCCGTTTTTTTTTGACAGTCTTGTTATAAGGAACGCGCCCCCCGTTTTCATCGAACTGGAAAAAATTTTCAGGCAAAGCGAGCAAACATTTATTTCTCTTCTTAATAAAGTGCGCAATAACCAGTTAGACGAAAGTGCGGTTGAGTTGTTGAATTCTCGCTATAGGGAACACATTTCGGCTAAAGACTATTCTGAAAATATTACACTTACTACCCATAATCGCAAGGCCGATGAGATAAATTTAAGGAATCTAGAAAATCTTAACGGCACTAGTTTTACATACAAATGCAAAGTGGAAGGAGTTTTTTCTGAAAAAAATTATCCGGTTGAGGAAGCTCTAACATTGAAACTTGGCGCTAGGGTTATGTTTCTTAAAAACAATACCGAAAGAAATTACTACAACGGGAAAATAGGTCTGGTTACTTTTCTTGATAAAGAAAAAATTAAAGTGAAGTGTGAGGAAGACAAAGTAGAAATTGATTTAGAGAGGGAAGTTTGGAATAATGTTTCTTATAAAGTAGATAAAGCCACGAAACATATTGAGGAGGAAATTTTAGGAACTTTTACTCATTTTCCATTGCAACTTGCCTGGGCAATTACTATTCATAAAAGTCAGGGCCTTACGTTTAATAAACTGATTATTGATGCTGCGCACTCATTCAGTGCCGGTCAGGTTTACGTGGCTCTCAGCCGATGCAGTAGTTTAGAGGGCTTGACCTTGAGTTCAAGAATAAATCGAAATAGTTTATTAAACGACGGAGCAATTCTTAATTTTTCTTCGTCTAAACAAAGTAGTGATGAAGTAACTGAAATATATCGAACTTCGCAGCAAAAATATGCTGTCGCACTCATACTGGAATTATTTGATTTTTCAGAACAAATACAGAATTTAAGAGAGGCGGCAGCTGTCATTCAAATCAGCAATTCGAGAATTAATACCGGAATAGACTGGTTCACGAACTTATCCACCGAAATAAGCAACCTAAACGACGTAGCGAGTAAATTCAAAAACCAATTAATTAGTTTAACCGACAGAACCAATGATACAGAAAGCGACGAAAACTTGCAGGAAAGAATAAGAAAGGCGGCCGCCTATTTTGAAATGGGAGTTTCGAATATCACACAACTGATGAAGAATTGTACCTTGGTAACCGAAAGTAAAGAAACGGCTTCCGAACTCAACGAACAGTTACAAAACTTGTTTGAGAGTTTATATCTTAAAAATAATTTAATAAAAACGTGCACGAGCGGTTTTCATTTTACGGATTTCGTTAAACAAAAACTAAACACCGTTTACCCCGATTTTAAAATTAATACATACGCCAGTTCCAAGAACATTAAAGTTTCAGCCGAAGTAAAATACCCTCGGCTTTATAAAAAACTTTTGTTGCACAGAGATGATATTTGCAACGAGGAAATGAAACCAATTTATCTTGTTGCTAACAATAAAACACTCATTGAATTGACCAATTACCTACCTGATAAACCAGAACATCTCCTGCAAATAAGCGGATTTGGGAAAGCCCGTGCCGAAGCCTATGGTCAGGGATTTCTGGACATCATCAGAGAATTCATAGTTGAAAACGATTTGCAAACCCATATGGATTCAAAGGCACCAAAAAAGAAAAGGAAAGAGGAAAGTGAAAAAATAAGTGGAGATGAATTTTTAAAAGGCAAAGGGGTAAAAGTGAGTACAAAAGAACAAACGTTTAACTTATATAAGAGCGGGTTTTCACTAGAAGAAATAGCCAAACAAAGAGGTTTAACATTGGCCACAATTGAAAGCCATTTGACTCCTTATATAACAAAAGGCGAAATAGATATTAGTAAATTGGTAGCAGAAGAAAAACAAAAAGTTATACTAAAGGCCCTTGACGGATTTAATGAAGAAACTGGTTTGGCTGTGGTTAAGGCCAAACTTCCGGATTCAATTTCATTTTCAGAAATCAAATATGTTCTGGCAAACAAAAAGCGAGAAGTTGAATAACTAAGAGGTTTCACATTTCCGAATCTTATTCAATAACGATTAAGAAATAAAGAATACCCGATACACTAGTATTTTGTTGTATTTTTACATTCAATTATGAACCTTCAGGACATACCTTATATTATTTACGCTGAAGAAACTCCAAATCCTGAAAGCGTAAAATTTGTAGCCAATAAATTATTGCTAGTAAGTGGTGCAGCGGCGGAATACCAATCGCCTACAGAAACAAAAGATGCGCCTATCGCACAAAAATTATTTCAATTCCCATTTGTAAAGCGCGTGTTTATTTCTTCCAATTACATAACTATTACAAAGCAACCATCGCTGGAGTGGGAAGAAATAAGAGACGAACTAAGGGTATTTATTACAGATTACCTGAACAAAGGAAATGCCATTATTACGAAACTTCCTGCAAGAGAAGTGCCAAAAGATTCCTCTTTTAAAGAAACAATTTCAGTTAACACACAACACAATGCGCCAACCAATGATGTAGAAAATAAAATCATTGAAGTATTGGAGCAATACATTCGTCCAGCAGTAGAGCAGGATGGAGGCCTCATCACTTTTAAAGAATTAAAAGAAGGAGTTGTAACCGTGCAAATGCGTGGAAGCTGCAGCGGTTGTCCGAGCAGCACCATGACTTTAAAAGCGGGGATTGAAGCATTACTAAAAAGATTGCTGCCTGATGATGTGAAAGAAGTAGTAAGTGAGGCTTTGTAAATTAAACGTATTCCAAAAATGAAAAACAAACCTTCTTTTGACGAAATATACATGGAACTTGCGGAAAGACTTGCATTACGTTCACACTGCGTAAAAGCGCAGGTAGGCGCGGTTCTTACCAAAGACACTCGCATTGTGTCTTTGGGGTATAATGGCCCCCCGGCTGGTACCCATAATTGTGACGTTGAATGGCCTGAAACGGGCTGTCCACGTGATAGTAAAGGGAGCTGTTCTTTGGCACTGCATGCCGAACAAAATGCAATATTATACGCCACAAAAAACAACGTAAGTATTCAGGATACAACGTTGTATGTTACACTGTCACCGTGTATAGCCTGCGCGCGGGTTATTTATACAACAGGAATAAAAAGAGTTTTTTTTAAAAACAGTTATGCCGGTTTTAAAGGTCTAGCGAGCGATGAAGGGGTCGATTTTCTCAGACGTTTCGGTGTAGAAGTTACTCAGTATAAAAAATAATGCACCTAATAAAGATACTTTGCCTTTTGGGCATTTTATTTTTCTCCCACAATTTTTATTCCCAAGAAAAAGGAAAGAGCGGTCCCAAAGAAAAAACGATTAAGCAGGAACTCAAATCCAACCGTCAAATGCGTCGCGAAAAACGTGAGCAGAGACGAAAAGAAAAAGCTGAAAGGAAAGCCGTAAAGAAATACCACAAGAGGTTGCAGACTAAACAAGTTCGAAAAAGGATGAAATCCAGCCGCAAAACCGCAATTAGAAACAATAACAACCAACGCGAATTTTTTATCAAACGATGGTTTAAAAGGAAAAAGAAGCTGAGATAATTATTCAGTTACCATTTGCTTTTGTTTTTTAACCACTTATCAACTTCGCAGAGCCACATCTTAATATGTTAATTTTGTTTAAAAGGAGTATGTGTAACTTTAAAAGCCGGAAAGCAATGTTAATAAGTGAACGAAGTTTAATGCACTGAAAACCATTTACTTAATAAAAAACAAGGTTTTTTAGTTGCTATATAACTCTAAGCTTTTTAAATTTAAGGCTTTACAAATATTAAGGTAATTTAACAATATATGAAGAAGATTTATTTTGTAGCTGTTTTGGTTGTTTTTGCAGGATTATCCCTTTTAGCTCAGAACGACAACGGTGGAATAAAAATTACATTGGTAGATAAAGATACGAAGGAAGCAATTCCTTTTGCCAATGTCGTAGCCTACAAAGATGGAGTTCAGGTTGGTGTTTCAACAACAAATATGGACGGAGAGGCTGTTATTAAGCCTTTAGCCCCCGGAATTTATAATGTGAAAGGAGTTTATGTTGGTTACCAGGCAGCTGAAATAAAGAATGTCATTGTGGGTGAAGGAAAAACAGCCTATGTCACAATTCCACTTGCTACCGGTGAAGGGGTTAATTTGCAAGAAGTCGTTGTTACCTCGTACGTGGTTCCACTAATCGATCCGGATACGAAAACAGGACAAACCGTGACAAGAGATGAATATCAAGCAATGGGTTCCAAAGATATTAACTCGGTGGCCGCAACAACAGCAGGCGTTTACCAAGCAGATGAAGGGGGAGGTATTAACGTGAGAGGGGGTCGCGGGGAGAATACAACTTATTTTGTTGATGGAGTTAAAGTATTTGGTAAACCAAACCTCCCACAGTCAGCTATTGAGCAATTAAACGTTATTACTGGTGGCGTTCCTGCCAGTTATGGGGATTTAACTTCCGGAGCTATTTCTATTTCCACACGAGGCCCTCAGGCAAAGCACTTTGGTAGTATCGAGTTAATTTCGTCACAAATAACCGACAAATTTGGGTACAATTTATTGGGCTTCAGTTTCGGAGGACCAATTTTTAAGAAAAGAGATTCTACCAGACGCACGGTTTTGGGTTATTTTGTATCGGGACAAGGCAGTTATATTAAAGAGCCTAATCCTTCATTTGTGCCGATTTACGTTTTAAAAGACGGCAAATTGGATGAGCTAAAAGAAAATCCTTTATTGCCTTCACCTTCAGGTAAAGGGTTTATCCGGTCAACTGAGTTTATCACGAAAGACGATATGACCACCCAAAGATATAGACCCAATGCAGCTGCAAGAGCGATAACACTAAGTGGTAAATTGGATTATGCGCCTAGTGCCAACTCAATTCTCTCCTTAGGTGGTTTTTACGAGTATAATGATAATATTAACGCGCCTATGGCAAATGTTCTTTTTAATTCAGATAACAATTCGATATCCACTAGCCGCATTTTGAGAACAAATTTATCTTTCACTCAAAAATTTGGAAACACAAGCTCTGATAAAGACAAAAATAAGTCTCAGTCTTTATTAACAAATTCCTTTTTTAAGTTTTTAGTCAGTTACGAAAATAACCTAACGAAAACTCAAAACGCAAAACATAAAGATAATTTATTTGATTATGGGTATGTCGGAAATTTTGAAAGAACATTTCTTCAGGAAGACTTTGCTCTAAACTATGAGTATACACCTGCTTACACCATTAATGGTGTTACAGCTAATTCGTACACGTATACCGGCCGCAGAGAGAGTCCGGTTACTTTCAGTCCGGGTTCGCAGAACGCTGACGCGGCAATTTATACGAGTTACCTGATTGCAAATACAAATACATTAACCACACCTATCACAATGGATTATATTTCAGGTAATAACGGCCTTAGAAATGGTGATGGTGTGGCGAATATATATGGACTGTACAATAATTTTGGATCTTATCAGGCGTCTTCAACAAGACAAATTCGTGAGCAATTTAGAATTGCAACGAGTTTTAACACAGATATTAAAAGTCATGCTCTTACCGTTGGAATGGAATTTGACCAACGTACGAATAGCTTTTTCAGTATAAATGCTGCGGGTCTTTGGACAAGAATGCGCCAAATAGCCAATGATCATACAAGACAACTTGACCTGTCTAATCCCATTGAAAATCCTTTGTTTTCTGGCTTAGTTCCCTATTATTATTATAATTATTTATATGAACAAAATAAGCAAACGCAATTTTCGGAAAAGCTTCTTGAAAAATTGGGTTTACCAAAAAACTACACAGGTTTTGTTAATACGGATGCTTTGGATCCTGCAACACTAACTTTAGACATGTTTAGTGCAGAAGATTTATTGGGAAACACGGATGCAAGTAATTTAATTTCATATTCCGGCTATAGCCACGATGGAGTTAGGCAAAAAGGCAGTAAAACCGACATGAACAGTTTTTTAAACTCTAAAGATGCCAACGGCAGAAATTTATTCCCGATTGGTTCTTTCCGGCCAATATACGCATCTGCCTACGTTATGGATAAATTCGACTTTAAGGATATGAAATTCTTGGTTGGTTTAAGAGTTGATAGATTTGACGCAAATCAACAAGTTTTAAAAGATAAATATGCCTTACACGAGCTTGCAAGAGTTGGAGATTTGGCGTCATTGGAAAATTTACCGGCAGGTTTTAGAGATAATATTCCGGCAAGTATTTCAAAAGATGCGGCAGTTTACGTGGCTCAAAACCCCTCTGGTGGAAAGTCCCCACTCTCTATTAGAGGATACAGAGAAGGAGACAAGTGGTTTAATGCGGAAGGAGCAGAAATATCCGACCCAAGTCTGATTGCCTCCAGTGATTCTAGACCAGTTCCTTTGTATAAGGATAATGCAAATTATGACTCAAGGGTCTCAGCTAAAGCTTTTACGGATTATGTGGCTGCAATTAATCCTCAGCCACGTTTGGCCTTCTCTTTCCCAATTTCTGATGTGGCAAATTTCTTCGCACATTATGACGTCTTAATTCAAAGACCTTTTAACTTGCAATTAAGTCCCTTAGATTATTATTATATGAATGCCTCCAGCACAACTCCTCTAATTACAAATCCTAACCAACGTCCGCAGCAAACAATTGACTATGAATTTGGTTTCTCACAGGTATTAAACGAACGTAAAAATGCTTCCTTAACCATCACCTCTTTTTACAAAGAATTCCGTAACCAAATTAATCAACGTATAGTAGTTGGTGCTTATCCTAAGAACTACATTATTTTTGATAATATAGATTTTTCAACTGTGAAAGGTATGTCTTTTGCGTTGGATTTCCGTCGCACCGGCGGTTCTCAGTTTAAATTCAATTATACCCTTCAATTTGCTGAAGGTTCTGGCTCTAATGCTAACTCCGGAGCAAACTTAGCTTCCAGTGGTCAACCTAACTTGCGGGTTCTTCAACCACTTGATTTCGACCAGAGACATAGTTTTAATTTGAACTACGATTACAGATTTGGCTCTAAAAAAGACTACAAAGGGCCAACTTTCAAAAGAAAAGATAAGACAATTAACGTGTTGCAGGATGTTGGCTTTAATTTAACTTTCTTTTTGGGCTCAGGTACTCCATACACGCGTTGGGCAACCGCTAACCCCTTTAATGGTGGCGGTCGTTCGAGCATTGTTGGACAAATTAACGGCTCGTCTAAGCCTTGGAATTTTAGAACTAATTTGCGGATTGATAAAACAATTGATTTAAAATTTGGCAAAGAAGATTCGGACGACCGTAAGTCGGCGAACCTTAATATTTACTTACAAGTTCTTAATCTTTTCAATACCAGGAACGTAATTAATGTTTATCAATTTACAGGAGCTCCCGATGATGATGGTTATTTAACATCTACACAAGGTGCGGCGGCATTAGCTCTAACCAACAGCCCTTCTGCTTTTATCGATATGTATAATATCAGAATGAACACTCCTGGTAATTATAGTTTACCCCGTCAAATACGTATAGGTGTTTTGTTTAACTTCTAATTAGCCATTTAACGAAATGAAAAAAATAATAATTTTAACTTTAGCCTTAACGAATACTGTTTTATTCGCAAAAGAAAATGCTTCTTTAGAAAGACCTGAAAAAGGGCAAGGAGAGTCTGG
>CALMND010000381.1 GCA_937868565.1 uncultured Bacteroidota bacterium
CAAGTTTTGCATGAATTATTAATGACATTTATTTCGGAAAGTGCAATCGCATTATCTTTAAAATCTAAACTTAGATTTTTATGGTTTAATTCTAAAATTGGTGATTCAAGATTCACACTATAAAACAACTTCCTAACGAGACCTTTTCCCTTTTCGCTTCTACCTCCAGGGTGTGTGTTGAAATACACCAGCTTTTCATAAATAATCAACTGACTTACCTCTATAATTTTAAAATATCCAACAAACAAAGGGTCACCTTTCACTTTATAATATCTGTATATATTTTTAGCATCGTTATATGCATAAATACTTCCAGGTAAATACTTCAGGGTTTTGTTATCACTTTTAATGTTTATAATATCAGTAGCTATACTCACATTAAAATAATTTCCTTTTTTCTTCATAACGGTAATCGAAGGTGTTTCCTTTACAAAATCTTTAAAGGATGTGTAAACAGCGCCTTTAATCTCAACTTCGGCAGTTTGTCCGACCAACATCCTGAAAATTAAAAAGCAAACAGCGAAAAATATATTTTTAAGAGTTGTATTCATAATCCGCAATCAAAACAAAATTACTATTAATTTACAGCTTAAACCAAACTTGTATCACGCATAAATATATCATAGCTAATTAAATTCGCTTAATACTAGAAATTAAAACGTCCATTAAAGACGCTTTATCGACTAAAAGAGCAACTTCCCGCACGTTTCCATGCGTTTTATTGAAAAATAATTTATTTTTGTTGCGTTCGAGGTTAATTTAGTGCTGTTAAATATGGCTGCTTAGGTTTTAAATTGTTAGCAAAACTCAATCAGTTATAAAACCATGATTAGGTGGTTTTCCTTAAGTACTCAATTTGAAATAGCGAAGTGAGATTTTGTACTTGGGCTAATTTTAAGAAATAATTTATGTTCAAAAAAACAGTTTTTCTTTTATCCATTTTTCTGTTACCCCTTATTTATTCTGCGCAAAGAAATGGAATTGATACCCTTGCCAAAAAAACAGTTGAGGAATTTAAGTTTGCCGATACTGATAACGATGGACTGATTACTCAGAAGGAACTACAATCAATAATTGACGAGGTCTTTGACAAAAAGACAAACTATACATCGCTGGATGTTTATCGCCTAACCCTTTATTTCAGAAACCAGTATTTACCACAAGCTATGCAAACTGGCTCCAATCTTACAGAAACCGAGTTGTCAAGAGATAGCACAGCATCAGATATAAAACCAAGTTTTTTTGATAGGTATTTTGTTGTTGGTGCCGAAATAACCGGACTTTATCAATACAGTTCTAAGTTAACAAAAGCTAAATACGACGGGCCGGTTAGTTTAAGTCCTAAGTCACACAATGAGACACTGACACTATTTACTTTACCCATTTTAGTTACACCATGGAAAGGATCTGAGTTTAACTTTACTCCCGAATTTAGTGATGGTAATGGTGTAGGTAACGGCGCAGGTGTGGCTGCATATCCTGCTGCTCTATACGGTTTTCCAACAAGTAGGCCATATATTTTAAGAGCGCAGTACAAACAAAGTTTTGAAACAGATACCGCAAAAAAGTCACGAATTAAAAGTTATAATTTTACTATAGGTCAGTTTATTTTGCAGGAAATGTTTAGTAGTAATCCATATAGTGGCAACCCGAAACATGACTTTTTAAACTTCTCGCACACCATGCTTAACGCCTGGGATGCTGCCACTACGGCATACGGTTATACTTATGGAATGGCATCTTCTTTACTTTTCAAAAGGAGCAGTTTAAATATGGCTCTGGTAACAGTAAATAAAGATGCAGGAGGACCAAATACAGACTGGACTGTTAATAAGGGCTACAGTATAAATATGCAATATGCGCAGGAATATTTCTTATTTAATAAACCGGGCACGATAAGAGCTTTGGGATTTATGAATTCAACTAAATCAGGTATTTATAAAAAATTTGAATACGATTCCTTAAGTGCTTCAGCATTTTTTAGTGATAGTTTAAAATCTTATCAAAAAAAAATTGGCTTTGGTGTTGACGCTGATTTGGCCGTTAACGAAAATTTTGGGATTTTTGCGCGCTTCAGTTGGAATGATGGTAAAAGCGAGTCTTGGGGATATACCCAGTGCGATGGTTCTATTAATGCAGGAATAAGTTACAAACTGGGTAAATTTAATCGTCGAGACGATGGTTTTGGCATTTGCGGTTCTTACAATACCATTTCCGCCGATCATCGTAGGTTTCTAAAAAATGGAGGTTCCGGTTTTATGATTGGTGATGGGACTTTAACTTATGCTCCAGAGATTGTTGGAGAAGCCTATTATATGGTAAATATTTTTGAACACTGTTTTATTACCCTTAATTATCAATACTTGCATAACCCTGCCTATAATAGCGATAGAGGTCCAGCCAATTTTATAGGCGGAAGACTTCACGTCGAGTTTTAAATGAGCAGAGCAGGAGCGTTAAATTTTGTAGCTTAAAGAGCAATACTTCTAATCTTACTCATTTTCTTATATAAAACGAAAAGAGTATTATTTAGTGATACTAGTACCAATTTTTTAGTCACTCCAATCCTATAAATTTTCAGTAAATTTGCTCTTTATTTTTTAATATGCTACGTTCACATACCTGCGGAGAATTGAGGATTACAGACATCAACAAAGAGGTTATACTTTGCGGATGGGTGCACAAAACCAGAAAACTTGGAGGCGCTACATTTATTGACCTAAGAGACAGATACGGAATTACCCAACTCATATTTTCTGACGATCAAAAAAATAGTGCGCTGCTTGGTCAGGAAGGCTTTACCCGAGAAATGGTTATCAGAGCTTTTGGCATTGTTGTAGAAAGACAGAGTAAAAATATGAACATTCTTACCGGAGATATTGAAATTAAGCTGCAAACCGTTGAGGTTCTTAATAAATCATTAACCCCACCTTTCACTATGGAAGACGAAACCGACGGAGGTGATGAATTGCGAATGAAATACCGTTATCTTGATTTGCGTAGAAACATTGTAAGAAAAAATTTAGAGTTACGACATCGGCTGGCCATTGAAACAAGATTGTATTTGGATAAACAGGAGTTTTTGGAAGTAGAAACTCCAGTACTTATAAAATCTACTCCTGAAGGAGCGAGAGATTTTGTGGTTCCCAGTAGAATGAATGGCGGTCAATTTTACGCATTACCGCAAAGCCCGCAAACATTTAAGCAATTATTGATGGTGAGTGGGTTTGATCGTTATTACCAAATCGTAAAATGTTTTAGAGACGAAGATTTGCGTGCCGACCGTCAGCCTGAATTCACACAAATAGATTGTGAAATGAGTTTTGTGGAGCAGGAAGATATTCTACAAACTTTTGAAGGCCTGGTAAAACACTTATTCAAAAGTGTGAAGGGTATTGATATTCCTACCATTCCCCGTATGAGTTATAGTGATGCTATGAAATTATACGGTAACGACAAGCCTGATACCCGTTTTGAAATGAAATTAATCGAAATGGATGAGGTTGTGAAAGGGAAAAACTTTAAAGTGTTTGACGAAGCTGAATTAGTAGTGGCCATTTGTGCCAAAGGAGCATCGGAATACACCCGCAAACAATTGGACGAATTAACAGAATGGGTTAAGCGACCACAAATTGGAGCAACAGGTTTGGTTTATGCACGTTACAATACAGACGGAACATTAAAATCAAG
>CALMND010000382.1 GCA_937868565.1 uncultured Bacteroidota bacterium
GAAATTGTTGGATAAGATTCGTTTCCTTCGGTATTTACATTAGGACCAGCATTTTTTGGCTGACCCCATGCGTTGCTCTTCGCATCATAAGTACATGACCAAATATCAATTCCACCGTAACCGCCACCCATTTTGGAAGCGAAATAAAGAATCTTTCCATCAGCAGATAGGGACGGATGACCAAAAGGAACAGTATCTATATTAAACGGCAATACTTCGGCAGGGCCCCAAGTACTACCTTGCTTTTTACACATATAAAGACCACATTTATTTTCCTTGTTTTTTTCTTCAGGGCAACGGGTAAAAAATATCATATCTCCTTTTTTACTAACCCATGCACGACCTTCATTAACTGGTGTTGAAACTGCAGGAGGCAACAAAACAGGAGTTGACCATTTTCCATTTTTATCCAATTTGGTTTCCCAGATATCATAGTGATTACCACCAGTGTTTAGCTGTTGACCACCTAAAGAACCATCGCGATCAGAAGTAAAAATAATGGTTTGGTATTTTTTATCACTAAAACAAGGAGCAAAATCTTTTTGCTTAGAGTTAATTAAAGAAATGTTCTCTATTTTATAACGCATAGGGTTATCCACCCACTGTTGTGCTAATTCGCAGGATTTTATACCCAAATCTGCTCTTTTAGCGTCTCCACCCTTGCTCTTGTAATTACCATATTCAGTAACAGCATCAGTGTATCTCATCTGATTTTTCAATACTTCTGCTAAATGCAAATAAACTTTTGGATCGTCAAAACTAGCGGCAATGGCCTTTTGGTAATTAGCTTCCGCTCCCTTATAATCGTTGATTTCCTGAGAAGCAACACCCATCTTATACAAAACGAGAGCTTTTTTGTCCTTAGAAACACTGCCATAAGCGTTTTTATACAAATTTATAGCGTCGTAATAAAGGCGCGCATCAAAGGCAGCATCTGCTTTTCTCAACGATGACTGTGAGTATCCTGAAAATGAGATAGTTATAACAGCAACGGATGCTAAAATAAGCTTAATAATGTTTTTCATACTTTAAATTAAAGTTTAGTCGGGTGCTAAAATAGCGATTATTTTTAAATTCCATAAAAAAAAAGTGGTTTTTATCTCTTTTTTACCCAAAGTAGACGAATATTATAATATAATTCAGTGATCCCGCTCGGTCTAATTAAAATCTGGTTAAATTGCGGTATATTTTTCCAAAAAACGTGTCAGGCATCTACATTCATGTTCCTTATTGTAAGCAAGCATGCAGTTATTGCGATTTTCATTTTAGCACTAATTCCAATAATAAGGATGAAATGATTGACGCCATTGTTAAGGAAATAGATTTGAGGCACCAGTTTTTAAGAGGTAAGAAAATAGAAAGCATCTATTTTGGTGGGGGAACGCCTAGTTTACTGAAAGAAGACGAGATGGGAAGAATTATAAAGGCTTTAGAAAACCATTTCAGTTGGGACTCAAACGCAGAAATTACTTTGGAAGCTAATCCGGATGATATAAGCAAAAAAAAGCTAAAAGAATGGAAAAATTCGGGTATTAACCGCTTGAGTATTGGAATACAAAGTTTTAACGACGAAGAATTAAAATGGATGAACCGTGCACACACGGCAGAGGAATCAATTGCTAGTGTCAAAATGGCTCAGGATTTCGGTTTTGACAACATAAGTATTGATTTAATTTATGGCAGTAAATTTCAAAACGAAACGAATTGGCCGCAAACCCTGAATAAAGCCATAAGCCTTTGCGTGCACCATATTTCCTCTTACAATCTAACTATAGAAAAGAAAACACTTTTAGGAACGAATTTTGTTAGAAACAAAGAACCTGCCATTGATGAAGAACTAAGTACTAAACAGTTTTTAACCATGAGTGAAGTTTTGGAAGCCCATAATTTTATTCATTATGAAATATCCAATTTCGGAAAGAAAGATTTTTTTGCCAAGCACAATAGTAATTATTGGTTGCAGCAACACTACTTGGGCATAGGGCCCTCGGCACATTCCTTTGATGGCCACTCCAGACAGTGGAACCTAAGAAGCAATAATAAATACATAAAAGAGGTTCTTGGTTCGGGTATGTTTTTTGAAAAGGAAATGCTGCAAACCAAAGACCGTTATAATGAATACGTGTTAACCAGATTGAGAACCATTTGGGGTTGTAACATTCTGGAAATAGAATCACTTTTTGGGAAATTTTTTTCAGAACATTTTAAAGGAAACATCGAACCCAAAAAGGAATTTATTCAAATTAAAAATTCTGTCTTCACATTAAATAAAAAGGGAAGACTTCAGGCAGATGGAATTGCTTCAGATTTGTTTTTTCTGTAAATAATTTTCAATTAAAGCATCACTCTTGTCAATACTTGAGCGTAACCAATCAAAAAAAATGTCCAGTTTTTCCTGTTCAGTTAATAAATAATCAGGAACTGTTTCCCTTATGCGTTTGGTCAGCTCATACATGCACAAGGCGGCGCTCACGCTGATATTAAAACTTTCAGTAAAACCATGCATGGGTATTTTCACAAAAGAATCAGCGTGTTTATATACTTCTTCAGAAATACCTTCAATTTCAGTTCCAAAAACCAAAGCTATTTTTTCATGAACCGGCAGTTTATCAATGGTGCAATCATTCTCGTGTGGGGTAGTGGCCACAATTTTATAACCTTGTCGTTTTAAAAGTGTAAGGGCCTCCAGCGTATTATTTTCCGATTGTGTATGTCGTTGAATACTCAGCCAATTGCTGCTACCCATGGCTACATCGTCACTTATCTTTAAGCGGTTACCATGTTCGATGTAATGAACATACTGTATTCCAAAACAATCGCAACTTCTCATAACTGCGCTCGCATTGTGCGCCTGGTAAACATTTTCAAGCACTATTCTTAAATGCCCGGTTCGTTGCGCCAAAACCTGATGAAGTCTGGCTCTGCGTCTATCGGAAATAAACGTGCAGAGATATTCGCTCAGTTCTTTTTTTAAAAAGTTATTCATTTGTTACACAAAGAAAAAATAATTTATTCAATTAAATAGTATTTTTTATCTTTGCAAAGTACAAGGTTCTTTTTAGAATTTAGAAGATTAATTGGGAATAGCGTGAAAATCGCTAACAGTACCCGCTGCTGTAAATCCTTTTAAACTTAAACAATCTTGGCCACTGTTCAGGTAATTGAACGGGAAGGCGTTTAAGTTAAGGATGAGTCAGAAGACCTGCCTTTTGCAACATGTTTAAAACCTTCGGGAGTTGAGGTTGAAAACAACGCTAAATATATCGTTCACTTGGTGAAAAAAAGAGATAGGCTGTTTGCTTATGGTATTAGTCGTTTGATTAAGCTTTTGTTACTGTCATGCCTTCTTATAGCTCAATCTGGCTATGCTCAGGATACCGTTTCTTTAAAAACAGTTGAGATAAGAACCAACAAAGAAGAATTAGGACAGATAGGAAAAAAAATAGAGCCCATAGATTCTCTTGCCAAAGACCAAAATAGATTAAACTCAATCGGCGATCTGTTAACTATGAATTCTGGAATATTCATTAAAAATTATGGCCCAGGCGCAATTGCAACTACAGCATTCAGGGGTGGAAATGCTTCGCAAACTGCGGTATTGTGGAACGGATTTAATATCCAAAACGCCATGTTGGGCCAATCCGACCTTGCCTTGATGCCTTCCATTTTGTTTGAAACCATAGACGTTGAGTATGGTGGTTCTTCTTCTTTATGGGGAAGCGGTACAGTAGCGGGATGTATTCACCTTGGAAATCAACATCTATTTAAACAGGGAATCAATACCTCGACACATTTAAATCGCGGAAGTTTTGGGCAAATGG
>CALMND010000383.1 GCA_937868565.1 uncultured Bacteroidota bacterium
TAGAGCTGGCTTTTTTGAAGGGCTTCCAGCGTAAAAAATAAATAACAAAAGAAATGAGACTTAACCTTACAAGAAGGCTAACATAAAAAAAAGCCGCTAGCGGAATATCAAGAATATTTCGTTTAATGTCCATAGCAAGTGGATCGGGTACCTTTTCAACCAGTAAAACAGAAAGAAGCGTGGTTAAGCTATGGAAGCTTCTTTCGTCTACATCCAGCACATGTTCCTGATGTGTTGGATTTAACAAGTCAAACCAACTTCTTATTAAATCCATATTATAATCGTGACCGATAATTACAGAGGGAATCATTAAAAAAGCAAAACAGAAAAACAGCGTAAAGAGAAAACCTTTGTAATAAGCTCTGTAGAGTAAATAAGGTAAAAGTACGAGAGGCAACACTTTTATGTTAATGCCAAGGGCTAGAATCATTGCGCCACTAAAATTTTTATTTTGGTGAATTCGAAGGATTCCATAAACAGAGCACCAAAGTATTAAAATTGTTGTTTGGGAGGTGTGAATGTTTTCTCTTAAAAAACGAGAAGAAAAAATAAAAACACAGAGAAGAAACCAGGTTTTTTGTTTGTTGCTAAGTCGTTCAACAAATATAGAATTGGTTAACAAGCCAAAGAGGTGGAAATAGAGTGTGATATTAAGAATAAGCCAACCAAATTTAACCCAATAAAAGGGCAAATAATAAAATGGTTTGAGAAGTAACGCGAAAAGAACAGAATAGTAATAATGGTAATCAACCAAATATTTATTTACAAAAATGTTGTTGTGGCGCGATAAATCTCCGGAAGCGGAAATGAAAATATAAAAATCACCCTGCCCCTGAGCTTCAATCAGGCAAAAAACAAAGGAGAGAAGTCCCACTAACAAAAAGCCTATTTTATTTTTTATATTAAACATCTAACAAATTACTTGCTAAATTTATGATTTATACGATTGCTTTTGCAAAGAATGGTATCATATTTTTTTTCGGGTCTTAACAAGAGGCTTCAAAGCTTGTGGTTCAAAACCTTTTTGTACGTTTTTCTTGTCATAAAGTCAATTTACTGGCTGTGCTATTATGATGTTTTGTTCGGGGAAAATTCAATCATGTACTCTCAACCCCGGCCCCTGGGTATGTTTAAAGATTTTGCTTTTCTCTTATACAATAGCGCTTCTGTCAATACAGGTTATGCGTTTATTGGCGGGGTATTTGTATTGGTTGCTTTTAATCTTTTTGTAAAGAAAAACATCTTGTTCCTGAGCAATTTTCTTGATTTTTTAATTTGGTTTCTGGTTCTCAATATTCACAACAAAATCTATCTAACCCTAACTGCCGGAGATTATTTATTGAACCAATTCTTGTTTTTTAATTTTCTGTTAACTGCTTCCTTCCGGTTCGACATTAAGAGTTCTTCTCTTTTGCTCCACAATGTTGGAGTAATTGGTATCACAGCGCAAATTTGTTTTGCTTATTTTATGGCCGGCCTGGCAAAAATTGTTGATCCCCTTTGGATGAAGGGTGAAGCCGTTGCAAGTATAGTTCAAATTTATCATTACAACGTTTACTCCGTTTTTACTTATAATAAAAAGATGGATTTACTTTATTTAGCTGCAAACTACCTTGTTATTTTCTATCAATTTCTTTTTCCTGTTTTTGTTTGGTTTCATAAAATTAAAAAACCGTTCCTTATATTGGGAATTCTTATGAATCTCTACATTGCCTTTGTTATGGGCCTTTTTAGCTTTGGTGTTGTTATGATCCTGGGTTATACTTTTTTTTGGCCTTTTACAAAGGAGGAGCAATAAAAATTCTATCTTTGTCCCATGTTTACAAACGACCAATTAAAAGACTTGAATGAGCGCAGCGGCGCATTGAGGGGGTTTCTTTGACTACGATAGCAAGAAACACGATCTGGAACTATTAGAAGAAAAAACACTGGATCCCAATTTTTGGAACGATTCGAAGCGGGCCGAAAAAATTCTCAATGAGATAAAACAAATTAAAAACTGGACGAACTCCTACGAAGAGCTGAGCCGCTATGTGGATGATTTGAATACGCTTTACGAATTTTACAAAAGCGGAGATGCAACCGAAGACGAAACTTCAGCAGAGTTCAAAAAAACGCTTAAGAATCTCGAGCAAATTGAATTCAAGAATATGTTGCGTGGCGATGAAGACCGCTTAAGTTGCGTTTTGCAAATTAACGCTGGGGCGGGCGGTACCGAAAGCTGTGACTGGGCGGGTATGATCATGCGCATGTACCTGATGTGGGCCGAAAAACAGGGCTTTAAAGTGAGTGAACTGGACTATAACGGTGGCGATGTTGCAGGAATTAAGTCTATTTCTCTGCAAATTGAAGGCGATTTTGCTTACGGCTACCTAAAGGGTGAAAACGGCGTGCACCGCTTAGTACGTATCAGTCCTTTTGATGCGAATGCAAAAAGACATACCAGTTTTGCTTCCGTCTATGTTTATCCAATTGTTGACGATACTATTGTTATTGATATTAAACCAGCAGATATTGAAATAAGCACGTCACGTAGCGGAGGGGCAGGTGGACAAAATGTGAACAAGGTAGAAACCAAAGTGCAGCTAACTCACAAACCAACTGGTATCGTGGTAGTTTGTCAGGTGGAACGCTCTCAGCATGGAAACAGAGAGCGTGCCATGCAAATGCTACGCTCACAACTTTACGAAATGGAAATGCGAAAACGCAACGAAAGTAAACAAGCCGTAGAAGATGGTAAAATGAAGATTGAATGGGGTTCGCAAATTAGGAGTTATGTGTTGCATCCTTATAAAATGGTGAACGACCATCGTACAGAATTAAAGATTACAAACGCGGAGGCGGTGTTGGACGGAGATTTGGATGAGTTGATTAAAACTTATTTGATGGCTTTGGGCGGGAACCAAAAGAAATAGCCGCCAATTGTGCCAACTAACTCGAATGATAAACAGATAAAATAACATGAAAATAGTGTTGAAAATCAGTGTAATTTGAAGTTAGCAATGAAAGACTTCGTAAGAGCAAAAAAACATTTGGGACAACATTTTTTGTGCGACGAGAACATTGCGCGAAATATTGTAGATGCTTTGCTCGAAAAGGATAAGGAGAGTGCGATTGTAGAAGTGGGTCCCGGAACCGGCGTGTTGACGCAACATCTTATTCTTCAACCCAATTTTTGCGCGATGGATGTGGATGATGAATCCGTTCAGTTTTTACAAGAAAAATATCCAAACCAAAAAGAAAACATCATACTCGAAGATTTTTTGCAAGTTAATTTGCCAAAAATAATGGGTCCTCATTTTAATGTGATTGGCAATTTTCCATATAATATTTCTAGTCAAATTATGTTTAAGGTGTTGGAAAACAAAAACCATATACCTATTGTAGTTGGCATGTTTCAAAAGGAAGTGGCGGAGCGTCTCGCTGAAAAACCCGGTTCCAAAGTTTACGGTATTTTAAGTGTATTGTTGCAGGCTTATTACGATATAGAATATCTATTTACCGTCAACGAAAACGTATTTAATCCTCCGCCCAAAGTAAAAAGCGCGGTAATCCGTTTAACCCGCAACCAAACTCAAAATTTAGGATGTGACGAAGTGCTATTTAAAAAAATAGTGAAAACCACTTTTAATCAGCGACGCAAAACTATCCGTAATTCAGTTAGAAGTTTATTTAATAATAATGAACTACGTTTTCCTTTGCTGGATAAAAGACCAGAACAATTATCCGTGGCCCAGTTTATTGAGTTAACCCATTTTGTTGAGGAAAATATGAAAGTGGGGTAAAACGTTAGGCTGCTGTTCTTAAAAAAAAATCACTTAACTAATTTAATTTAAGTTCGTAAATATTTCTTAGATGGTATTATTATCGAACATTTGCAAAAGCGTATGGTTGTTTTGCCAGCTAAGAGGCAGCGGAAACAAAAAAGCCGGCCAAAATTTTGGCCGGCTTAATTATCTTGAAAACTTAAGCAAATTTTGTTTAGTTGCTTATCGTTAATTTAGTTGTTGCTTTAAAATTACCGCTGCTAACATTTAGTGAGTAAATACCGTCTGCATAACCGTTCAAATCTATAACGGTATTATTGTTTCCTGCATTTAAGGTTACTTGTTTTTCAAGCACCACCTGCCCCAATGTATTTACCAAAGTTAGCTTAGCTAGTTGGCCAGACGTGCTATTAATTGTAACCTGAGTAGGGCCATTACTTGGATTTGGAAACACATTAATTGACGCACCAAAAGAATTGTTATTTTTTAAACCGTCAGGAATACTGCTTGCCGCTAGATTGATATTGTCTAAAAACAGATTATTGCCATTTTGATTGGTAACAACAAACTTGGCTAAAACACTGGGTTTATTAAAACCAGGAAGGCTTACGTTGATGGTTGTCCAATCTTCAGCAACAGGGCTTAAAAACTGGGTTGCAAGCGGGGTTTGATCATTTGCCAATGTTGTTCCTGAAGCGCTCCACATACTTTGCCAATTTGCACCACAATTTGAGGAAACAAATAGTTCAAGCTTATCCGTACTCGAAGCCGTACGAAGTCTATAAGCAACGTCAAACGACATTTGTGGTTGACCCACTCCAGTTAAATCAATAGGGGGCAATATGACTTCGTCCTTATCACCAAGAACCGTGTTACTGAAAGAATTATATTTCAAACTATTTCCTGGACCAAAATTATAACCTTCAACTCCGGTAGCATAGCTCCAAGTAGCAGTTCCTCCGTTTGAATTATTAACGTACCATAGAGCATAAGGCCAGCCACCAGTCGAAAATCCTTCGGCTATCGGTGTAGCCTGATAATTATAAACGCCGTAATATGTTCCGCTGGCACCATTATTACTAAAGTTCAAATCGGTACCATTTAATCCGGAAATTGAGTAGGAAAACGTGTGAAGCCCAGAAGTAGTTGCTGAAGTGAAAGGATTAAGAGTAATAAATCCACTTTGTCCAGGAGGAATAATACCAGTCCATTGGGTAGTGGATTTTGCAACACCGTCAATATAAGGCGTAATGGTAACGGCTGTAATATCCGACTGACCATCGTTCTTAACAGGCACGGTAGGAGCCATGGTGTTTGCCGCAGAGCATAAAAAAGGTGGGCTTACTGATGAGGCAACAGCATCAAAACTTAAGTGAGGAATATCCGTCCGACTAACTTGTTCAACAAATTGTGTAGCATCGTTTTGTATAAAACCAACAAACTCTATTTGAGTTTTAGTTCTTATGTAAGAAGGAAATACGCAATTCATAGAAAAAGTCATAATTTGTCCCTGCGTCCAGGTCTGAGAAAGTGTTGTGCCATTTTGCAGGGTAGGGTATGATTTACAAGCTACGTCTTCAAAAATCTTTTCTCCGTTAGTACCCGGTTGCACGCTAAAAGTAATAAGGCGTTCAACTAAAACATTACGAAACACCAAATTACCACCATTGGAATTGTATGGTGCGGTAGCTTGTATTGTTACGTTAACAACTGCTGAGGTAGACGCATTGGTAATAGGGTCTCTTGTCATAATAATATTAAAAGCCGAAGGTTTACTCACTGCGTTTGAAATAACATTATTGTTTAAATTTGCAGGATGCCCGGAACTTGCGCCAAAAACTGTTGCTTCACGTCCGTCAATTTTACTAGAGGGAGCAGAGTTGATTGCGGGTGAATAACCGTAGCCGCCATTGGCTAATGATTTCCATCGCCAATCAATTTCGGTCTTATTTGTTTGATAGAGCGACCACGTGTTACTAGGGGCTGAAGGTATAGGCACTTGCCACTTGATAGCAACTATGCGCGTTGCATTATTCGCAGCGAGTAATAAGGTATTCAAGCCCGGATTAGTAGATGCGCAGGGTGGGCAGGTTTCTCCGGTAAATTCCTCGTATAAGGATACCCGAGGCGACTGAGCCGAGAGATTCGCTGCTAACACTGTTACCAGTGAAAGGGTAAAAATTTTTTTCATGTGTCGTAGTTTTAAATGTATGTCTAACAAAAATAGAGAATCTGTACCACAAATGCCAACGCACAAATGTTAAATATCAGGAGAATATAAAAGAGGGGAACTTACACAGGGCGGTTAAAACACATAAACGCAACCATGTAAATCGCTTAATGCAAGCTACGTTTTGAACCTAGTATTAATTTTTTGGAACAGAGAACTAAAAAGATAAGGTTTTAGACCCCAACCTTCTCACCTTTTAATACGGCAGCCATTGTTTTACCAATCTCGGCTGGGCTTTCGCAAACGTGAATACCGCACTCGCGCATAATTTGTTTTTTAGCTTCTGCAGTATCTTCAGCTCCGCCAACAATAGCGCCGGCATGACCCATGGTGCGGCCTTTTGGCGCAGTTTGCCCAGCAATAAAACCAACTACCGGCTTCTTGTTGCCGTTTGCTTTTATCCAACGAGCAGCTTCTGCTTCGTAATTTCCGCCAATTTCTCCGATCATCACAATGGCCTCGGTTTCCGGGTCGTTCATTAATAACTCAACAGCATCTTTAGTTGGCGTCCCTATAATTGGATCGCCGCCGATACCAATCGCAGTGGTAACTCCCAAGCCTGCTTTAGCAATTTGATCAGCAGCTTCGTAAGTAAGCGTGCCACTTTTTGATACAATTCCAATTTTTCCTTTTTTAAACACAAAGCCCGGCATAATACCTACTTTGGCTTCTCCGGCAGTAATAACGCCAGGGCAGTTAGGTCCAATGAGACGGCAATTTTTGGTTTTAATATATTCTTTAGCGTAGACCATATCCTTAACCGGAATACCTTCTGTAATACAAACAATGACCTTAATTCCTGCATCGGCTGCTTCCATAATCGCGTCAGCAGCAAAGGCTGCTGGTACAAAAATGATTGAAACATCTGCTCCTGCTTTTTGCACAGCTTCTGAAACGGTATTAAACACGGGGCGCTCTAAATGCGTGGTTCCACCTTTGCCCGGTGTAACACCACCCACCACATTGGTTCCGTATTCAATCATTTGTGTGGCGTGAAATGTTCCTTCGCCACCTGTAAAACCTTGCACAATAACTTTGGAGTTTTTATTTACTAATACTGACATAAATCCTGATTTTTTGAATCACGAATATACTCAATATTTATGTTTGGACAATAAAACAAGAAACTAAAAATTGCGCCGGATTGTATTTGATTGCTATAAAAAACCTAATTTGTGCCATCGTTAAAATGGAAGATTTTATTGAACTATATACAGATGGTGCTGCCAGCGGAAATCCCGGACCCGGCGGTTACGGCATTGTTTTAAAATACGGACCTCATCGTAAAGAATTAAGTGGAGGTTTTAAACACACCACAAATAACCGCATGGAGTTGCTCGCCGTTATTATTGGGCTTGAAAGTGTTACTGATAAAAATTTAAAAGTAAAAGCATATTCTGACAGTAAGTATGTGGTGGAAGCTATTAATCTGAAATGGATTTTTAATTGGAAGAGAAATGGATTTAAAGACAAAGCCAATGTGGATTTATGGCAGCGATTTTTAAGAATTTACGACATAAGAAAACACGAATTTATTTGGGTAAAAGGTCACGCGGAGAACGTGGAAAATAACCGCTGTGATGTTTTGGCGGTGGCTGCATCCAAAAAGCCGGATTTATCGGTTGATGAAGGGTATAATGTAACGAAGAATATGGGTTTATTTTAAAGGCTGGTTACGCTTAATAGAACGCCGATGAATATGATTTAAGCAAATAGAAAGAAAAAAACACAGAGACACAAGGGCGCGGAGGCACTAAGTTTAATTTTTACGTTTATAGTACGTTTACGAAGCGGACTTTTATGATTGCCACAGTTTCAGTTCTAATCCCCTTTCACAACCTTCTCCGTTCTAACTAACTTCCCCCGCTGTTTCAATTGCACAAAATAAACTCCACTCG
>CALMND010000384.1 GCA_937868565.1 uncultured Bacteroidota bacterium
CACTCAACAAATAAGCCTGCTGATATTTTCACTCGCGCTTCACGCATTAACCATAAATAAAATCCTAAGTTGTGAATGCTGGCAATTTGCGCCGCCAAAATTTCATTGCATACGATCAGGTGCCTCAAATAAGCTTTGGTGTATTCTTTATCCACAAAAGTACTTCCTAAGTCGTCTAACAAAGAAAAGTCGTTTTTCCATTTTTCATTTCGGATATTTATAATTCCATTTTGTGTAAACAAAAGTCCATGTCTTGCGTTTCGGGTTGGCATCACACAATCAAACATATCAATTCCAAGAGCAATGCACTCCAGTAAATTTACAGGAGTGCCCACACCCATTAAATAGCGTGGTTTTTCAGGCGGTAGAATTTCTGTTACAACTTCCGTCATCGCGTACATTTCCTCAGCTGGTTCGCCAACGCTTAGCCCTCCTATAGCATTGGCAAAACAGTTTTTTGAGGCAACAAATTCTGCCGACTCCTTTCTCAAATCTTTGTAAACACTCCCCTGCACGATTGGAAAAAGACACTGTTCATAGCCGTATTTACTTTCTGTTTCCTGAAACCGCTTAATACATCTTCCAAGCCACTGATGAGTAAGAGCAAGCGAATTTTTTGCATACTTATGATCACATGGATAAGGCGTGCATTCATCAAAAGCCATCATTATATCAGCACCAATAGTTCGCTGAATATCCATCACATTCTCAGGAGAAAAAAAATGTGAACTTCCATCAATGTGACTTTTAAAGGTTGCTCCCTCCTGACTAAGTTTTCGCTGAGAGGCCAGTGAAAAAACCTGATAACCACCACTATCTGTCAAAATAGGTTTATCCCAACCTATGAAACGATGTAACCCTCCTGCTCGTTCAATTACATCAAGTCCCGGACGTAAATACAAATGATAGGTGTTTCCCAAAATAATTTGAGCTTCAATATCCTTATTCAATTCCCTTTGATGCACTCCTTTTACCGTTCCAGCTGTGCCAACAGGCATAAAAATAGGGGTTTCAACAATACCATGCGAGGTCTCCAGAATACCCGTTCTTGCTTTAGAGTTCTTATCTGTATTTAAAACAGTGAATTTCAACTGGTCAAAGTTAGTATTATTTAGTTTTTCGCGCGTGAGAAATAGAGATTTAGTCTTTTTTAGGTATTAATCGATAATCAAATAGGATAAACAGGAAATTCCCGAATTTTAATTATTTGAGGTTGTTTTACAGAATCAAATAATCCTATTTTTAAGAAAATAATGTTTTTAATATTACTAAAACTTCCAGCATGTCATCGCATACATAGTCGGCAACTGCAAAGCCCCTTTCGCCACTGTGTTCTTGGTCAGGAACTGCAATTACGCTCATTTGAGCCGATTTAGCCGCTATCACACCATTCAGAGAATCTTCTATCACTAAACACTCAATTGGTAAGACACCTAATTTTTGAGCGCAATTAATAAAAACATCGGGGTGCGGCTTACCATATTTCATGTGTTCAGCAGAAATTGCTACATCAAATAAGTCTGTAACATTTAACTTATTTAGGACTGATTCCATAAGTCGGTGAGATGATGAAGTGGCCAAACCTACCTTTAAGCCCTTTTCCTTACAAAAAGAAAGAAGATTTAACACGCCGGTCATGGGCTTTCCTTCGATTGCAATTAGCTGAATGAGTGAATCAATTATCTTATTCTCCAGTTGACTTGGGCTTACGTTGACTAGTTGATGATGTTTTACCCAGGAAGCTACTACCTCTGTAAATCTTTGACCTGTAGTTTTACGACAATCCTCGTCACTAAAAGGCACACCAGCTTCGCTAAATCCTTTAATCATGACCCTCCTCCACAAAGGTTCGCTATCAACCAAAACGCCGTCCATGTCAAAAATAACGGCCGTATAGGAATCCCGCATTGTTAATTATTTTGTTTAATAAATGCAAATATATTCTATTTTATAAAGAAAGTCCTGAATAACTTTGCTTATGTCATTTCCGGATTTTAAAGAATTTGGGTTATCCGAGTTTTATATTGTACTTGCCTTTATTGGCTTAGTTTTAATTGCAATTAATTATTTTATTAACTTTTTGCCCTTGTCCTTGCAAAAAGAACGAAGCGCTGTTAGTGCTGATAGCTATGAACCTGTATCCGTCATCATTTGTGCAAAAAATGAAGATGAAAACTTAACCGAATTTTTACCAAAAATTCTTACTCAAGAATACCCCGACTTTGAAGTTGTAGTAGTGAATGACTGTAGTTGGGATGACACGGAACGCGTTGTTGATGAATTTGCGAAGATCTTCTCTAATTTACGTAAGGCCAATATAAAGGAGGATGCTTATTACAAACATGGTAAAAAGTTTGCCATGCTGGTTGGTATCAAAGCTGCTAAACACAACCGATTAGTATTTACTGACGCTGACTGTTATCCTGCTTCTAATCAATGGTTGAAGCTAATGGTTGAGAATTTTTCTGAGCAGAAACAAATTGTATTGGGTTACGGTGCCTACGAAAAACAGGACAATTTTCTAAGCAAGCTCATTCGCTTTGACGCATATATTATTGCCGTTAATTATCTGTCTGCCGCTATTCGTAAAAAGGCTTATATGGGCGTGGGCAGGAATTTGGCCTATACCAAAGAATTGTTTTTTAATGAAAAGGGCTTTTCCAAACACTATCACATTGAGTCGGGCGACGATGATTTGTTCGTCAATCAGGCGGCAACAGAATCGAACGTTAGTGTGTGCACAAGTAAAGAAGCCATTACCTATTCCATATCTAAAAAAAATTTCAAGGATTGGCGAATTCAAAAATCAAGACATCTAACCACAGCGCCCCTTTACAAAGGTTCTTCTAAAACAAAAATTGCGTTTAACTATTTTTCGCAATACGCATTCTACGTCCCGCTATTTTGCTTAGTTATTTCGACGAAAACTATTTTATTATTTCCCATTCTACTTATTTTGAAGACGACTGTGCAATTGTTGGTTTTGAATAAAACCTGCAAAACACTTAATGAAAAAGACCTTTGGTTAGGAAGTCCTCTCTATGAGTTGATTCTTTTGTTTATTTACCCTATCTTTCATTTAACAAAGTTATTTTATAAGCCAAATAAGTGGAACCACTAGATAAGGAAAGTGAGCAAAGACTCACGACCAAAGCTGTTTACGATTATAAATTAGTTCTTCTGGCCGTTGAAACCAATGATCAAAAAGCATTTGCCGAGCTACTACAACGCTACAAGGAAAGTGTTTTTTACATGATGATGAAAATGATAAACAACCGGGACGACGCTGAAGATTTAACTATTGAAGCTTTTGCCAGAGCTTTTAAAAAGCTGGATCAATATAGCCCCGATTATGCTTTTAGTACTTGGTTATTTAAAATTGCAAGCAACAACGCCATAGATTTTTTAAGAAGAAAAAAGCAAAAAGCGTCCTTTTCGCTCGATAGCAAAACAGAAGGTTCTGAAACAATTGATTACTCGCAGAATATTAAATCAGGGGGACTTGATCCCGAAGAACATTTTATCAAAAAACAAAAAACGGAATCCATACGTGTTTTGGTAAACAGTCTAAAGCCAAAATACAAAGAAATGATTGAACTGTTTTATTTTCAGGAGTTAACACACGAAGAAATTTCTCAGAAATTAAATTTACCCATTGGAACAATTAAAGCTCAGCTTTTCAGAGCTCGCGACCTTTTGTACAATGCGCTCAAAGGAAAGGAAGGAAAAATTTAATTTGCAACAAATCATTCAAAAATACTTTCCCGATTTAAGTGCTGAGCAGATAGCCAAGTTTGATCAACTCAAGGACTTGTATAGTTTTTGGAATTCACAGATTAACGTTATTTCAAGAAAAGATACAGAATCACTATATGAAAAACATGTGCTACATTCGCTTGGCATCGCTAAAGTACTAAACTTCAATCAAGGTACTAAAATTTTGGACGTGGGCACCGGTGGCGGATTTCCGGGAATACCTCTAGCTATTTTATTTCCCGCGTGTGACTTTACACTCGTGGATAGTATCGGAAAAAAAATTAAAGTCGTAAACGAAATTGCTAGCTCCCTTGGTTTAATTAATGTTACGGCATTACAGCAAAGAGCCGAGGAGATGAAATCATCTTTTCATTTTATCGTAAGTAGAGCCGTTACCGATTTTCCTGTGTTTCACAAATGGGTAAAAACAAAATTTTTAAAAGATAATTTTAACGATCTGCCAAATGGGATTCTGTATTTAAAAGGCGGGGACTTAGAGCAAGAGTTTGGCAACTTATATTCAAAAGTTAAAATTTACGAATTGAAAGATTATTTTTCGGAAGAATTTTTTGAAACCAAGAAGGTGGTTTATTACAGAGGATAATTAAAAACTCAAGCCGCAAAATTTCCTAAAAGCATTAAAAAAGAACTTAGCACTTCCTTCCCACTCCACACTGTAAAGCTCAGTGTGCTTTCGCCCCTGTCACGCATGCTTGACTACCCGAAATACTGGGACAAACTCCTCATAACATTGCTTTCCAAAAAAAAAGGAAGCTACTGCTTCCTTTTGCTCTGTCGGGCTGACGTGACTCGAACACGCGACCTCACGACCCCCAGCCGTGAATACTACCAACTGTACTACAGCCCGGTTAATTTTGAATTCCAAAAATAACAATTTAACTGATTCCATAAAAAAACACCCTGCAATTGTTGCAAAATACCTCCAAAATCGCACAAATAATTACCTTAGCCTTATGAATTACCTCGCACACGCACTATTGTCTAATAATAATCATGACCTGTTAGTAGGAAATTTTATTGCCGACCATTTGCGTGGAAATGACTTTAGTGCTTACACTGAAAAAATCGTAGAAGGTATTTATTTACATCGTAAAATCGACACGTTTACCGATTCACACCCTCTATTTAAAAGCAGTAAACGCATTTTTTACAATGGTTTTGAGAAATACAGTGGCATTCTAGTTGATATCTACTTCGACCATTTACTAGCGAAAAATTTTAAAAAGTATCATCACGAAAGCCTGGAGAATTTCTCTGCAAACGTGTATGAAGTTTATAAACAGCATCTGCACTTTATGCCGGCCAGTAGTTCTAGGTTTTTAGATTATGTTATAAAGAATAATATCTATCACACTTATTCTAAAATTGAAGGCATAGAACAGGTTCTATTTCATTTATCACGACGTATTAAACACAACTCAAGTCTTGATAAATCGGTGTATTTGTTTTTATCCAATGAAAGTCTGTTGCAAACATACTTTGATGAGTTCATTCAGGACATCATAAAACACACTTCGTAACGCAATACCAGTCATTAATAGACATTACCATGAGTCCAGGTAATCAGTTTACGAAATAGTCGTGGCGAAAAACTCAAAATTTTAAGA
>CALMND010000385.1 GCA_937868565.1 uncultured Bacteroidota bacterium
TTAAGATTGAGGCCTAAATTTTTTTTTTTTAATTACTTTTACCAATTTGAAAAATAGGAAAAACTGCAACCAAGTTAAGCCTGCGCGGTTGGCCCACCAAAGTTCATCGGAAAAGCATTTTCAACATCTTTTATCTTGCCATTAGCTTGTTCAAATTTCTGAATATTGTCAATCAACGCTTTAGATAAGCGTTTGGCGTGTTGTGGGGTTAGCAATATTCTAGACTTAACTCGTGCTTTAGGAACACCAGGCATAATTTTTATAAAATCAATTACAAATTCGCTTTGCGAGTGCGTAATAATAGCCAGATTAGAATAAATTCCTTCTGCAATTTCTTCGCTCAACTCAATATCTAAGTGAGGCTGGTTTTGGTTGTCTTCCATTTTAGTTAATAGTCATTAGTTAATTAATAATTGGGTTTGGTTTTAGTTATTGATTAAAATATTTTTCATTTGTAATGCCATTTTTTCAGCTTCAGATGCTGCTTTTTCGGCAAAATCATTTCCCCTCGAGGCGTAAATAATTCCACGACTCGAATTTACCAATAGTCCTACCTCTTTATTTAAACCGTATTTGCAAACCTCCTCCAAACTTCCTCCCTGCGCCCCAACGCCTGGAACTAAAAGGAAATGATTGGGAACAAGTTTACGAATGTCTTCCAATAGATTTGCTTTCGTAGCTCCCACTACAAACATCATGTTGTCTGTAGTCCCCCATTTTGAAGCCGCTTCCATCACGTGTAAATATAATTCCTTTCCATTTATTTTAAGTTGTTGAAAATCTGCAGACCCCTCGTTACTGGTTAGTCCTAACACAACGGCCCATTTGTCTTCAAATTGCAAAAATGGTTTTACGGAGTCGCTACCCATGTATGGAGCCACAGTTATGGCATCCGTATTTAACCGTTTGAAAAACGCCTTAGCGTACATACTGCTGGTATTGCCGATATCTCCGCGCTTGGCGTCTGCAATTAAAAAGTGATTTTCATAATTTGTTTTGATGTATTTGATAGTTTTTTCCAGACTGGTTAAACCACTTATTCCATAAGCTTCATAGAAAGCGGTATTGGGTTTAAAAGCAACACAATAAGGTGCCGTTGCATCAACAATTCTTTTATTGAATTCGTAAATAGGGTCTTCTTCCTCCAATAAGAATTCAGGAATTTTTTCTGTATCGGGGTCTAAACCCACACACAAAAATGTTTTTTTTGTTCGTATTTGCGTTATGAGTTCTAGTCTGGTCATTATAAATCCGATATTTTATTTAAGCAACTTTCTATTAATTTTTTTTCAGCTTTTATATAATCTGTTGTAAACTCCTTGCGTACTCTATTCGCAATAATCACACAAATTGTGAGACATTGGTGGTTTAACAATTTCCCCAAACCGTACAAAGCTGAAGTTTCCATTTCAAAATTAGTAATTCTTTGACCATTAAAATTAAAATCTGTAAGAAATTCATTTAGTTGAGGCATAGCAGCCTTTAATCGTATTTGCCTTCCCTGCGGGCCGTAAAAGCCTGGGGCCGTGGCAGTAATACCAGTAAAAGTTGTGTTTTTAAAATGGTTTAATAAAGATTCGGAGGCAGCCACACAATAGGGGTATGGGAGGTTACCTTGCCAAGAACAATGTTTTATAAAGGCTTCACTAATTTCGGTTTCGTTGATTGTTTTCCAATTTTGGTAAAAATTAAGTAATCCGTCTAATCCCAATCCATAGGTACTGCTAACCAAAGCATTTACGGGAATGTAATCTTGTAACGAACCGCTAGTACCTAATCTGAAAATTTTTAAAGAACGCTGTTTTTCTTTAAGTGTTCTTTTTTCCAAATCAATATTTACCGCAGCGTCTAACTCATTCAAGACAATATCTATATTATCCGTACCAATACCAGTACTTAACACAGTAATACGCTTACCGTTATATCTTCCTGTGTGGGTTACAAATTCGCGGTGTGCAGTTTTAAAATCAATCGTGTCAAAATAATTTGAAATGGAGCTTACTCGATTTTGATCACCTACGACAATGACGTGGTCAGCTATATTTTCCTCATTTAAATCGATGTGATACACACGTTTTTCGGGTGTAAGTATTAACTCTGTTTCGGGGAATTGCGACATAGAAACTAAAGACTAAAGATAAGTATTGTAATTCGTTATTTTTTAAAAAATGTGTGTTCTTTTTTTCCAACTAGCAAATCCTTGCTTAATTTGATTTTCATGGATGAAATGTATTTTTCATACATTTACATAGTCTATCCATGTTAGTTCTCAGAAACATAAAGGAAGGCCGAATTGGCCGTGTGTTTAACTATAAACACGTTTTGTTTTTTGTTGTGGTTTCATGTCAAATGTTAGTGTATAATTACCCTTATATCCTGCAAATTGAACCTCGAAATCATCACGCTTTCCGACAGTATGATTGTCTTTCCTTTGCTCAGGCGTTTTATAATAACAGAGCAACACTTCTTGAACCATGTGTTAATAATTTGGGTAATGCAGGAAATGGTAAAACAGCAAGTGAATTCCCATTAGTGCAATTTTTAGTGGGTAATATTTGGAAAGTAAGCGGAATAAGTAGCTTAATTTATCGACTTGTCAACGTGTTATTTCTATACCTGGGTTTGTTTTTTATTTATAAACTTTTTTACCTTGAATTTAAAAACAAACTGTTTGCCACTTTTGTAAGTTCTTTAATTTTCACGTCGCCAATTTTGTCTTATTACGGTGTTTCAGTTATCAGCGATATTCAAGCTTTATCGCTAAGTCTTGCTGGCTTTTATTTTTTTTACAGATGGTACAAGTATAAAAGAACAGTGGAATTTGTTTTGTTTGCCTTTTTATTTCTGGTTGCCGGATTACTTAAAATCTCTTCCTCTGCTTTATATCTTGTTTGCATGAGCTCTTTCATTATTTCTGCTCTAAAAGAAAGTAAAGACGGAATTGTTATGTTTTCTAGAAAAAATAGGTGGCAGTGGGTGGTATTATTCCTTGTTTTTGTTATATGGGCAGCATGGTATTTGTACGCACGGAATTATAACAAGAATAACAACCAGGATTTTTTTTTGGTAGGCATTTTGCCAATTTGGGATTTAACCCCGGCCGCATTAATTGCAACAACACGAAGCTTTGTATATAATACTTTACCTGCATTTTTCAGCCCTTCGCTTTTGTTTTTTATTTTCATTTCTATATGCGTAAGTGCTTTTTTTTATTGGAAAAATAAGGAGGCTAAAGCCTTAATTCCAATGATGTGTTTCATTTTTTTTCTTGGCTTCGTCTTGTTATTTTTTAAGGCTTTGGATATTCATGATTACTATTTAATCAATATGCTGGGACTTTTAACGGTAGCCATTTTCATTATGTGCAAAATAAGTCAGCAGCAACTATTTAATCATTTTGATAAAACTATTCTTGTTTTGATTCTACTGGTAGCTATAAATACCTATACAAGTGGCGTAAAGACCTGGAAGAAAATTAATTTTAATGTTCAAAGCATAGAAAACGCTATCGTTTTTAATGAGAGCGAGCAGAAGAATTTTTTCTGGATGTATTGGGTGAGTCGTAATCAATACGCTGGTATAGAAAAAAAGAATTTGAATCTGGATAAGCTTGGAATTTCCAAATCGGATACTTTGTTATGTTTGGGTGACGGAACCATTAACGCTTCTCTTTTTTTACTGAATAGAGTTGGTTATACAGATTACAACCACCCATTTGAAAATCCGGCCCACTTTATCGCAGGTCATAAAAATATTAAATGCGTGGTGGTTATTAAATCCAAATATAAAAGCAACTCTAATTTAATACCACTTTTTCATTCTAAGATATATGAAAAGGATTCTCTATCGATTTATAAATTAAAGTAGAAGAATTATACCGAATACAATTATAAGATAATCCAATTATTTCAAGAGTCAAGTGAAATAACAAAAAAGCCCCTCCTTATTCAGGAAGGGCTTAGGTGTTTTTTTTTCGTATATTAGTTTACTAAACCTGTGAATTCGCTATTACTGCGCATTTTAATAAATTCCGCATCGTCTTTAGCATAGCCTTTCAACGAGTTGTCTTTTTCAATAGCGCTCTTTAGGTTGCTGATTGCTTCGCTATTATTACCTGAGCGGGCCGAAGCAACTGCTTTCAGATAGTAGCTATAAGCCATATCTTTTTCGTTGCTACCATCAATTGTTTCTTTCACCGAACCTGCACTTCCACTCATTAACTGAGCTAAAGCTTTGTTGTGACCTTTATAACTACCAAAATCATTCACTGCATCCGAGTATTTTCCGTTACGCACTTCGAGGATTGCTTTGTTGTAGTTGGTTTCAGGACTTCCACCAGCCTTATTGTAATAATCCATTGCAGCAGTGCGGTTGCCATTTTTAGCTTCAATAATCCCAAGGTTATTCATCACCGCAGGCTGCCCGCTATTTGCTTTTGCGGCGCGTTGAAATGCTGAACTTGCTTCAGAAACTTTGTTTTGCATTAACAAAACACAACCTAAGTTGTTTGATGTCCTCCAATCACTACCATATTGCGCTTCGGCCGATTTATAAATTTGGGCTTTTGTGTTAATATCATTGGTTAGCGCGCCGGCATACAATAATTCCTCAACGGACAAACTATCAGGATGCGAAGTTGCTAATCTCGAAATCATTTCATCAGTTCTTGATTTTTTATCAACATTTAAAGTAATTTCAGCACGACGTAATTTCGGTAATACTTTATCAGCTAGCTCAGTGTAGGTCTTTGAAAGATTTTTAATTTCCTTACGACGTTGATCAGGGTCCGAATACATAGTTAAAACGCGCAAGATAAGATCTTTATCAGCCATTGAAGATTGCTCCATCAAACCTTTGAAACCTTCCCAGTCTTCTTTGGTAGTTCCTACCTGAAACTGGTCTTTTGATTTACCAAAACTTACCTCTTTGTTTTTGTTTTTATTGAACTCACTCATCATGGCTGCTGAAGCTGAACTGGCACGGTCTTTAGCTAAGTTTTGATTTTTATCTGTTTCTCCGTCAGGCGACGCGTAAGCAGAAACCCCAATTCCCTTAAATTCATACCAAACAGAACCTAAATTTTTAGCAATGAAATCATTAATATTTTTCATTTCTTCGCTTTTGAATTCAGTTGGGCGAACATTGGATTGATTAATTAAGTAATAGATATGTGTGCTTTGATTGGCAGGAACAACTTTAACAAACGCATCATTCGCCATAATTCCTTTTTCGTCGTTGCGAACAAGCAAAGAAGTAGCCATAACTCCGTCAGCCAACGGAATCACATCGAACTGCTTCTTCATTGATTTTCTTTGGCCTTCCCCGCGTATTTCCAAAGTGGCATTGCGCATGGCAGGTTCAAAAGCAAATTTTTCAGAAGTATAAT
>CALMND010000386.1 GCA_937868565.1 uncultured Bacteroidota bacterium
ATAATTGGTTTGCAATCTACTGCTTTTACATATATGCTACTTGCAATTTTTTGCGCACTAACGCTCAAATTCGTAACTTGGACTTAGCAAAAACTACCAGTAGCCGCATTCCGATTTCTGCAGAACTGAGTCTCAGAAACTAAAGGAAAAATAAAAACCATAATGGCATTAAATGGTTGTAATTTCTATCCTTCTTTTCTTTAACCCACTCCTTCTAATTATGGTTGTTATTTTTTCTATGGTCAGATCGCGTAGTATTTTTTCTCTTTCATCGTCTTTTAATTCCAATCCATTTAATTTAATTGGGATGGATAGTCTCACGAAAAGATGAATAAACTTCACACAGGCCATGGTATCATTGTTATTGTACTCATAAGTATATTCAGATTTGTTTTTAAGAAAATCCTTATGTTTTATTCCAATTTCTATAAATTGTTTTTCCGTTAATGGCAAACCTTCCAGATAAAAGATATGCTTATAATTATCACAAAGGCTTATTTTTGAGTCAAGCCTATTATTAACTTGAGTCTTAGGATAAAAAACAGTTCCATTTATAAAATATGAATTGGTAACAAACGTACCGCATGTTAATATTAATGGTGTACTTTCAGTTTGTCCTAACACTATAGCCGGCAACATGAAAGCAAATAAAACTATGTAAATTAAAATTTTCATTTCCAACATTACATACCTAATGACACCCCGCCCCCGTCCTCGTTTAGCAGTGCGTAACGAGGACGTTTGAACAGGGCTTTTGTAAAGCCCTTTACTTGCAAAAAATAAGTTTGTTGTTGGTCGGCTATTTTATAGCGGTCTCCACTCATAAACTAAAAATATAAAATTATTTTTAATTATCTGTTTTGTGCACAAATGTGCGATACAATCTCAAGTTTAGGACGTCCTCGTTTCCGCTGCGCTCAAACGAGGACGAGAGGGTGGTAAAGGCCACTTAGCGCTAAAATATAAGTCCATTCTCTTAACGTATTTTCAGATATCATTAAACTAGTTTGCTACCTATTCATAAATGCTAACAATGCAGGTTGCCCTTATTTTACGCAATAGTTCAAATATTTTAGTCGTCATGAAAATAAGCTGTATCTATAAAAATAAAATGAATGCATGTTTATAAGTATTTGGTATAGACTTCGAGGGTCTTAACATAACTGGACCTAAATTTTGCTTTTACATGAAGGCGAGTATCATTTTCAACTTTGAGCTGATATTTGTCACTTTTTATAAAATACCCAATGTCGGGTATTGTTATGCCTTCATTTATTACGGTTATTTGCCGTGTATAAATAGATAAACTATTAACAAAATGCGACAAAAGCGTCTTTTTAATCGATTAAAACAAATAAATCCAGTCTTCACCAAATACTTTAGCCTGGCATTCATCATTGCCTTGGCGTGTTTTTTTCCATTTAAAAACAAGGCTCAAGTGGATACCCACACGACTATTACAAAAACGGTTCTTGAAAATCTTGGTACAAATGTAAACTCT
Organism: uncultured Bacteroidota bacterium; assembly: GCA_937868565.1. Taxonomy (GTDB): domain Bacteria; phylum Bacteroidota; class Bacteroidia; order B-17B0; family Aurantibacillaceae; genus Aurantibacillus. The sequence goes on from CALMND010000386.1 coordinate 1,502, forward strand.
TCAGCGGGCGAACTATTACCTGTAATTACGGCAGATGGAACTACGCTATATTTCGTGCGGGACGGGCATTCACAAAATGTTTCAGGTCAGGATGTTTGGTATTGCAATCGCCAGGGTTCTGGTTGGTCGCCGGCTATTCATCCCCGTGAACCTATTAATCACTCGGGTAAAAATTCGAGTGTGTCTAACGTGTCAACGGATGGTAATCAGCTTTTGGTTAGAGGCGCCTTCGAAGATGGGGAATACGAGGGCACTGGATTATCAGTGATTGTAAAAAACAAAAAAGGGGAGTGGAAAGACCCAAAAAAGCTAGAGATAAAAAATTACAAAAAATATTCCGATCTGGGCGGCTACAACAACTCATTTTTAGCTCCAAATGGTAAAGTAATGCTCTATGCTTTTTCCGATAACGGTAACAGCGGCAGACATCAATTATATTTTAGTACACTTACATTAAAAGATAACTGGAGTAAACCAAAGTCTATTAAAGACTTTACCAAATTTGTGAGCAAGGCTTTAAATAATAATACCTGGACAGAGCCCGAAATGATAAAATCTCTAAGTT
>CALMND010000387.1 GCA_937868565.1 uncultured Bacteroidota bacterium
TTATAGTCTTTTAAGTTTTTATGGTGAACCTAAGGAGGGTCAAAGACTTGAAGACGTGGAAAGCTTAATACTCGCTCAGATTGAAAAAATTAAGAAAGGAGAATTCCCTGATTGGCTTATGCAAGCAGTTGTTACCGATTTAAAACTCAAAAAAACCAAAGAATTGGAAAACAACAGCACCCGGGCTGACGCAATGTTAAGTGCTTATGCAAACGATATCAAATGGCAAAACTGGGTAGATATGATAGAGCGCGTTTCGAAAATCACTAAGCAGGAAATAATAGACTTCGCACTTAAAAATTTTAATGAAAATAATTACGTGGTTGCGTATAAAAGAACCGGAGAGGATAAGTCTATTATTAAAGTTGAAAAACCAGCTATTACCCCTGTAGATGTTGATAGGGACAATAGTTCTCCTTTCGTAAAAAGCATCGAAAATTCAGCTCCTAAAGGAATAGATCCTAAATTTCTGGATTACTCTTCTGATATCTCAAAAACCACAATTAAATCAGGAATTACATTACTATATAATAAGAATACCGAAAACAAATTATTTGAATTGTATTACAAATTTGACATGGGTAAAAACAATGGTAAAATTTTACCAATTGCCATTAAGTACATTCCTTATTTAGCAACAGCCGGAATGAGTGCCGCAAGCATTAAAGAAGAACTTTACAGGCTTGGTTGTTCATTTAATGTTTTTTGTGACAATGAAAACATTTGGGTTAGTTTAGTTGGTTTGAGTGATAATTTTGATAAAGCGCTTCAGCTTTTTGAAAAAGTACTTTCCAAACCGATTGTTGAAGATGATGTACTCAAAAATCTTATTGGTGATATTATCAAGGAAAGAAACGACAACAAATTACAGAAACGACTTATTCTTAACGCTGCTATGACGAATTATGCGCGTTATGGTCAGATTAACCCGTTTTCATACTGTTTAAGTGATGAAGAGTTAAATAAACTTACTGCTTCGGAAGTGAAAGAAATCATCTCCTCATTGCTGGGCTATGAACACAAAGTACTTTATTACGGTCCGCAGGAACTAACAGGGGTTACAGCATCGCTTAATGGTGCACATCAGGTTCCCGCAAAATTGCGATTAGTTCCTTCTCCTTATAAATTCGAAGAAAGACAATTGGATAAAACAGTTTATGTAGTAGACTATGACATGCAGCAAGTTGAAATCGTGATGTTAAGCAATGGTGCAAATTATAAACCAGAAATAGTGCCAATAATCGCACTTTACAATAATTATTTCGGCGGCGGTATGAGTAGTATTCTTTTTCAGGATTTACGTGAATCAAAAGCGTTGGCTTATTCAACCTATTCTCGTTATATGCCGCCAAATAAATTGACCAAAAAATATTACAATCTTTCTTATATTGGTTCGCAATCTGATAAACTAGGCGAAGCCTTAAAAGGCTTGAGTGATCTTTTAAATGAAATGCCAAAGGCCGAAGCTAGCTTTAATGCTGCAAAAGAATCCATTCTGCAAGAGATGCGAACACAACGTATAACTAAAGCGGAAGTTATATTCAACTATCTTGAAGCGGATGAGCTAGGAAACAAATACGATATCAGAAAAAATATTTTTGAAAAAGTTCAAACATATAAATTCGAAGATGTTAACTATTTTCATAACCTAAACATAAAAGGAAAAGCTACCACCGTTCTGGTATTAGGTAAAAAAGACAATCTCGACATGAAAACACTCGAATTATACGGTAGTGTAAAGTTGCTTACCCTCAAAGACGTTTTTGGATACTGAGCAACATGTAATACAAAAAAACAGCGCGGTTCAGGAGGCCAAATGCCAATTATAACGATAAAAACTAGTAATTTTAGACTATCCTTATTATATAAATGATTTCTTTTAACAATACAGAAAATGCTTTTAAAGCAAAATCCAATTCTGAACTAAACCGTTCGTATTGGCTTTTTAAATTGATGAGTAGTCCATTCGTTGTAAAATTGGGTGCCAATTTTGGATCACTTGCATTAAATATTGGTTTTAAAGGTTTGATAAAAAAGACGATTTTTAAACAATTTGTTGGAGGAGAAAATATACAAGACTGCTCACGGGCCGTTATGGATTTAGGCAAATATAACATTGGAACTATTTTGGATTACAGTGTAGAGGGCAAAGAAAACGAGAAGGATTTTGAGCACTGCTATCATGAAACCCTTGAAACTATTCAAAAAGCAAAAAACGACCCTAATATTCCATTTTGTGTATTCAAGGTTACTGGCTTGGCGCGTTTCGAGTTGTTACAAAAGGTATCCTCAAAGGAAGTGCTCGCCGATACCGAAAAAGAAGAATGGTTAAGAGTGAAAAACAGAGTCGGAAAAATTTGTCAAAGTGCCGCGGAAAACAATCAAGCTATTTTTATAGATGCCGAAGAAAGCTGGATACAAGGTGCTATCGATGATTTGGCAAACGAAAACATGAGTCTTTATAACAAAAAGTCAGCCATCGTATATAACACATTTCAACTCTATCGCCACGACAGACTTAGCTACCTTAAAGAAACTATAGAAACGGGAAAAAATAACGGTCATTGTGTTGGTGCGAAACTGGTGCGTGGTGCTTACATGGAAAAAGAACGTTTGCGGGCTAGAGAAATGAATTACCCCTCGCCCATTCAGGCCGATAAGGAAAGTACTGATAAAGATTATAACCAAGCCTTAAATTTATGCCTTGAAAACATAAACATTATGGGACTGTGCGCTGGCACGCATAATGAAGCCAGCAGCATGCATTTGGTTGAACTTATGAAGGAAAAAAGTATTGCCTCGTCTGACAAGCGCATTTACTTTTCGCAACTGTTAGGTATGAGTGATCATATCAGTTATAACCTTTCACTTAATGGATACAACGTTGCGAAATATGTTCCTTACGGTCCGGTAAAAGAAGTTTTACCCTACTTGATTCGCAGAGCACAAGAAAATACAAGTGTGAAAGGACAAACGGGAAGAGAGCTCAATTTAATAGTAAAGGAGAAAAAAAGAAGAAAGTCTTTAAAGTAGGCACTTACTAGCATTATTTTATTTAAAAATGTCCCTCACTTGGTAAATCCGTATGAGCTAAAATGATACTTCACACACATATGCCGATTTTAGGTTTAGTCTCAAAGCTCCTCCCTGCATTCTATATAAAAAAACATCACCTCAGCCAAAGAACTGACTGCATAAGTAAGATAAAAACTTTGTACAAGTAAGTTATCGCTTCTAAAATTGTTGTCTTAAATCCCTACTTTTGTAAAATGTTCCATTTTTTAACAAAATCAATATTTAAAGTGATACGTGAATGCAGTGACGAACTAGATGTTGATGCTTATGTAATCGGTGGTTTTGTGCGCGATATTTTTCTGGAACGTGAAAGCAAAGACATTGATATTGTTACTATTGGTAAGGGAATTGACTTGGCGGCAAAACTTCATCAAAAGTTGGGTGAGGATGCCCATATTTCTATTTTTAAAAACTTTGGAACAGCACAAGTTAAATACACGGAACTTGAAATAGAGTTCGTGGGCGCTCGAAAAGAAAGTTATACCAGGGATTCGCGCAAGCCTATTGTAGAAGATGGCAGTTTAGTAGATGATCAAAACCGTCGAGATTTTACCATCAACGCTTTGGCAATCGGAGTTTCGAAAAATAACTACGGTAAATTATTGGACCCGTTTAATGGTTTAGAAGATCTTAAAAGTAAAATTATTCGTACTCCGCTTAGTCCCGATATTACCTATAGTGATGACCCACTTAGAATGATGCGCGCCATTCGCTTTGCCGCCCAACTTAATTTCAGTATAGAAGAAAGCTCGTTTCAGGCTATTTTCAAAAACAAAGAACGGATTAAAATTGTCTCGATGGAACGAATTACGGACGAGTTAAACAAAATTATACTTTCGCCTACACCTTCCGTTGGCTTCAAGCTACTTTTTGATACAGGACTCCTGAATTTGATTTTCCCTGAGATGGCGAAACTTCAGGGCACTGAAACCATTAAAGGCCTCTCTCACAAAGATAATTTCTATCACACGCTTGAGGTATTGGACAACGTAAGCAAAAAAAGCACTAACCTTTGGTTGCGCTGGGCAGCTATTTTGCACGATATTGCTAAGCCTGCTACCAAACGCTTTGAAGAAGGACATGGATTTACTTTTCATGGCCATGAGGACAAAGGCGCGAGAATGGTTCCAAAAATTTTTACCAACTTAAAATTACCATTGAACGAAAAAATGAAATACGTTCAAAAATTGGTGGAACTGCATTTGCGGCCAATTGTGTTAGCGAAAACAGAAGTGTCGGATAGCGCAGTGAGACGTTTACTATTTGAGGCCGGAGATGACATAGATGATTTGATGTTATTGTGTGAAAGTGATATCACCACAAAGAATCCAAACAAAGTAAAACGATACATGCTGAACTTCGAAATCGTGCGAAAAAAACTCGTAGAACTCGAAGAAAAAGACAAACTACGTAATTGGCAACCTCCAATTGACGGATTAGAAATAATGAAACTGTATGATTTAAGCCCCGGTAGAGAAATTGGAATTCTTAAAAATGCCTTGAAAGACGCTATACTTGATGGTTTGGTAGAAAACACTTATGAGGGTGCAAAATCGTTTTTAGACGCTAAGTTCCTAGAAATAAAATCCGTTACATGAAATTTCATTTGAATTTTTCTCCTCAAAAACCGAATTATAGTATAGAACACAAACATACTTTGTTTTTGATCGGTTCTTGCTTTTCCAACAATATTGGTGATTATCTCATTAATCACGAGTTTAACACACTAGTCAATCCAACAGGTATTTTATTTAACCCTTTAAGCATTTGTGA
>CALMND010000388.1 GCA_937868565.1 uncultured Bacteroidota bacterium
AATTCTGAAACAGAAATTTTAAAAGCAGCCTCTGATTTAATGTATACGGCTTTACTAAAAGATAGGGTCTTGCAGGGTTTGATAGTTGATCAAAAAAGCGCTTGACAGTTTTTAGCTATTTCTTACACTTCCCTTCTCATTCTCCCAACTGGTATATCTAATTGCTCACGGTATTTTGCTACTGTGCGTCTGGCAATATTGTAACCCTGCTCATTTAATTTGGCGCATAGCTCGTCATCAGTAAAGGGATGTTTTTTATCTTCGTTATCCACATAACCCTTAAGCATGTTTTTTATTTCTCTTGAGCTTACTTCTTCTCCGCTATCGGTACTCATGCTTTCGCTAAAAAGTGTTTTCAATAAAAATGTTCCGTAAGGTGTTTGAACATATTTGCTATTAGCCATGCGGGATATCGTAGAAAGGTCAAGGCCTACGCGATTTGCGATGTCTTTTAAAATCATCGGGCGTAATTTGTTTTCGTCGCCAGTAATAAAATACTCGTTTTGGTATTCCATAATACAAGCCATACAAATAGATAAAGTCGCATAACGTTGTTGCAAAGCTTCTATGAACCAACTAGCGCTTTCAATTTTGTTTTTAATAAATCCGGATGCCTCTTTGCTGCTTTTGTCTTTGCTTTTGGAATACTCTTTCAGCATCTCGGTATAATCCTTGCTAATCTTAAGGTCGGGCATGTTGCGACCGTTAATACTGAGCTCAGCTTTTCCGTCATTTACTGAAATAATAAAATCAGGAATCACTGCACTAAAATTAGATTCCTTAGTGTCGCTATTGCCTGGGCGGGGGTTTAAATGTGTTATTTCATTAATAATGTCTTTTAAATCTTCATTGTCAATTTCGAGGCGCTTTACAATTTTGTCGTAGTGTTTTTTTGAAAATTCCTCCATATGATTTGTAATCACATCAATGGCGCGCACAACTTCTAAGGTTTTGTCTTGTTTGCGCTCCAGTTGTATCAGCAAACATTCTTGTAAATTCCTTGCCCCGATTCCGGGAGGGTCGAACGTTTGAATCATTTGAAGAACATGTTCTATTTCTTTCAATTCCACATTGAGGTTATAATTAAACGCAAGATCGTCTACTATAAGATCCAACTCCCTTCTAATGTAACCGTCTTCATCTATACACCCAATTAAATATATACCTATCGTATACTCCTTCTCAGTAATATCCTTTAAGCCTAACTGTTGCTCCAAAAGTTCCTGAAAACCAACGCCTCCCACAACCACAAAATCTCTTGAATCATCATCGGGTCCTTTATTTACTACCTCATACTTATAGGAATCCAACTCTTCGTCACCCATATAATCTTCCATCTCCACATCGTTCACCGGTGCTTTCATTTCCTCATCCTTCGCTTCCCTCATTTCATCGGTCTCATCATCACCTATCGCCTCACCATCTTCATTGTTTTCGTTACTATACAATTCCTCGTCCGAAGCAGAATCATTTATATCTTCTTCCAAAGCTGGATTAACTTCCAGTTCTTCTTTTATTCGTTCTTCAAGAGCTAACGTAGGCAATTGCAAAAGCTTCATCAACAAAATCTGTTGAGGCAACATCTTCTGCGAAAGCTTTAGATATTGAGATTGTTTAAGTGCCATAGATTAACTCACAATACACAGATAATAGTTCTTTTTTCCTTTTTGAACAATGATGTATTTATTTTTAATCATAAAGTCATAGCCTACAATCATATCAGGAGTTTCTACTTTTTGCTTGTTGAGGCTAAGGCCACCGCCGATAATCATCTTTCGGGCCTCACTTTTACTAGGGAAAATACTTGTTCTTTCGACTAATAATTCAAGCACACCTATTCCGTTTTCCAAATACTTTTTTTGAATGTCAAATTTTTGAACCCCCTCAAAAATTTCTAAAAACGTCGCTTCATTTAGTTTCAAAAATTCACTCAGCCCCCCATTAAAAAGAATTCCACTTGTTTCTAAAGCTGCCCTATAATCCTCTTCACTGTGTACGAAACAGGTTAATTCCTTGGCAAGTACTCTTTGAAGAATTCTTTTGCCAGGATCTTTGCCGTGCTCTGCGGTCAGCGCTTCAATCTCCTGTTTCGTTAGAAAGGTAAACATTTTAACATAATTTTTGGCGTCTTCATCAGTGGTATTTATCCAGAATTGGTAGAATTGATATGGTGAGGTTTTTGTTTTATCCAACCAAACGGTTCCGGTTTCCGTTTTACCGAATTTACTACCATCTGATTTCCGAACGAGTTGGGTAGTGAGAGCATAAGCCTCTCCACCATTCTTACGGCGAATCAATTCCGCACCGCTAGTAATATTTCCCCATTGGTCACTTCCGCCCATTTGCAGTTTGCAGTTCTTTGTTTTATAAAGCGTATAAAAGTCAAATGCTTGTAACAACTGGTAGCTAAATTCCGTGAAACTCATTCCTGTTTCCAATCGGTTTTTAACGGAATCCTTCGCCATCATATAACTAACGGTTAAGTGCTTGCCAACATCTCTGATGAACTCTATAAAAGAGTATCCTTTCATCCAGTCGTAATTATTTACCAATTCAGCGCCTGTTTTGGGATCGCTAAAATCGAGAAATTTTTCAAGTTGCTTTTTTTGTCCCTCAATATTCTTATATAGGGTCGCCTCGTCCAATAAATTACGTTCAGCCGATTTACCACTTGGGTCGCCCACCATGCCTGTTGCGCCTCCCAGAAGGGCAATTGGTTTGTGTCCGGCTTTTTGAAATCTCAACAGAGTAAGAATTTGAGTTAAACTCCCAATATGCAAAGAGTCTGCCGTCGGGTCAAATCCAATGTAACCGGCGACTACTTCCTTTTGTAATAGCTCCTGCGTACCCGGCATCATGTCATGCAGTAGTCCGCGCCAGCGCAATTCTTCTACAAAATCAGTTTCCATAAACAAGTAAAATTACAAATATTATACCAAGCTTTTTGCACTTCCGGAACGCGGGTTTTTGAATTTTATTTTTATATTAGAGCCAATGTTTATATACAATGTTACTGTAAATCTTGCCGATGATATTCATGCGAATTGGTTAAGTTGGATGAAGGAAAAACATATTCCTGACGTAATGAAAACCGGGTGCTTTATAGATAACCGCATTTTAAAAGTTTTGTATGTTGAAGACGAGGGACATACTTATTCGGTACAATATTCTTTTTTAGAAATGGCCGACATTGAAAAGTACCAGAAGGAATTTGCGCCGGCCTTGCAAGCCGAGCACAAACAAAAGTTCGGGGAAAAATACACTGCCTTTAGAACCCTTTTGCAGGAGATGCATTACTAAATGCCTGGTGATAAAAACAAAAAAGTCGGTAACCAACCGACTTTTTCAACTAAAGCAAATAACTGTATTAACCCTTAATTATGACAATTATATTGCCTATATCTCTAAAACAAAACCAACTTAGTTCATCTTAAACGGAGGGATTTTTCCGTCCTTCATCAATTGCAAGCTCTTCTTTTTGTGTTCTTCAAAGTTACCAAAGGCGAGCGCGTCTAGCATTTCCAAACGACTCATGGTAGGATTTCCAAATTGTTTGCGAATTTCTTCCGAACAACGATCTACGTATTTTTCAAATTTTATTGGCGCCCAAACATACTCCTTTTTTACAGCATCTTTTTTAAATGCAAACTCTTTCGGCAATATGCCTTCGATTTTGGCTTTAATATCAAGACCTTCGTATGTTTTAGGAAGCTGACGGTTATCAAACATGAAGGGCTTGCTAACCATAATCACATGTTTCTTACGCTTCGGGTCAATCATCGAAAGCCCTTCAATGCGCAAACCTTTTTTCTTAAGAGTGCCATATTTGCTTTCAAAGTGTTTTAATATCTCGAACATGTAATTATTTTAGGGTACTAATTTACCATTAAATTGTTAATAACTTTATTTTTTCGACGAATAAATTTTGTTAATCATTCCTCGGCTGTTCGTCTCCTTGTTCCTAAGCTGTTTAAAT
>CALMND010000389.1 GCA_937868565.1 uncultured Bacteroidota bacterium
ATTTCGTTCGTTAATAAATACGTCGGTCGCCAGTTTTTAGATAATACAGGAAATAAGAACCGGAGTATTCACGATTATGGTCTTTTTGATATACGGGTGAATTACAGTATTAAAACCAAGGCTATTCCTGAAATAAATGTTATGCTCGGTATTTATAATGTAACGAGTGCAAAATATGAAACCAACGGTTATACCTATAGTTATTACACGGATGCTAAACTAAGTACCACGAATTATCTTGCTCCGGGAGCACCCATTAATTTTTTGGGTGGAATAAGTTTGAGGTTTTAGTTATTAGTCCACGCAAATCTAATGCATGAATCTTAATTGGATAGGGAGTGGTTTTAAAAAATAGAACCTATCACATGCATCAACTTTTCAATCTGGCTATGCCACAAAAGTTTCGATGATTCACGTTCAGATACTGTTTCTGCAAAATCGGTAATGATTAAAGAAATATCATTTGTCAAATCATCACGCTGAATTCTGAATTCAAAATAACTACCATCGGTTTTATCCACCCACTGAAAGCGAACTAATTGCAACTCTACTGTTTTTAGTAAGCGCGCTTGAGATAACTGATCTTCCCAAATAAAAGTGTAAATTCCGTTGCGGATGTTTAAGTCGTCACAAAACCACTCAGAAAGACCGCTGGGAGTGGATAAAAACTAGTATAGCATGTCTGCCGAAGCGTGCACCACAAATTCCATTTCGAATTTACCTGCAGGTTCCTTTTCAACTTTTACGGCGTAAGAGTCGGGACGTTTAACAGGATTAGTGATAGATTGAGATATGGACGCTATTTTTGAAAGCGAAATTTCGCTTTTTTCTTTAACGGGTATGGTATTGGTAATTGCCAAAACATCCTGAGATTTTTTCTCAGAAATTTGTTTTTTAGTAAGTGTCTCCTCCGCTTTTTTTGCTTTTTCAAGCTGTTTTTCGGTAGTCACAGGTTTTAATTTTGGTTCTACTTTAGCGGCATTTATCGCTTTAATTTCCAATGCTTTAGAAGTTTTAACCTCTTTTACTTTGGGTGAGGTCTTTACTTTGGCAACCGGACTTGCTTTTAAGGCCTTTTTGGCTAAAGGCTTTACGGGTTTACTTATTTTTTTGCTAACTGTTTTTTTAACAGGACTTATTTTTTTGCTTTTTATTATCGGTTTTTTAACCGGTTTCACCGCTTTTTTAATCGGTTTGGTCGATTTTTTTGCAGCAGGTTTTTGAACCTTTTTCACTTTAACTGTCTTGGCAGCAGGCCGTGCTGGCTTTTTAGACGCAGTTTTTTTTACCGAAGGTTTGTTAACCTTTTTTGGGGTCTTTGCTCCCGAACTTTTTTTTGAGGGCTTAGCCGGGGACACCTTCTTCTTTTTGGACATACTCTAAAATTTTGTGAAATGTATTAATTTTTAACAAGAAAGCAAATTAATTGGTCAAAAATTTTTGTTTTGGCTATTGCAAACGGAAGTTTTATATTTGCAGCCCCTAAAATGGCGGGATAGCTCAGATGGTTAGAGCGCAGGATTCATAACCCTGAGGTCTCGGGTTCAACTCCCGATTCCGCTACCAGTTAACCCCTTAAATACCAGTTATTTAAGGGGTTTTTTTATGTTTTACGTTTATGCCATATCCAGCATAAAGAGGTCTTACATCTATGTTGGTTTAACCCACAATGTAATAAGACGCTTTTGGCAGCATAATAAGGGCTGTGAGAAAACTACAAAACCATATTGTCCATTTATTTTAATTTTTTCAGTGGAGCTGGAAACACGTCAGATAGCTAGGGAAACGGAGAAGTATTATAAAAGTACTGTGGGTAAAAGAAAGCTGAAAGAAAAATTAAATCAACAATTAAATTTACAAAATTGAGGTCTCGGGCCTGTCTAACTGGCGTCTGTCTGGCGACAGCCTGGTTAGCCAGGTAGATTCAACTCCCGATTCCGCTACTTAATAACTCCTTGATTTTAAATAAATTGAGGGGTTTTTAGTTCGTGCGAAAAACTGGTTAAAAGTCTACATCCTTACCTGTATTTTTCCCTTTTGACCTTTTTCTTATATCGCCTAGTTCTTTTTGTTTTGATGCGTGCAACTTTTTTATTTCTTTATCAAAATCACTTTCGTAGTTTTTTAAAAGATTCATATTGTATTTATCATATTCTGATTCAGCAAACAATTTAGCAATTTCAGCAGTTACTTTTCCTGTATCTTGTAAAATGTCCTGCTCATTAAATTGTAAAAAGGCGTCTAATTTCTGCACCCAATCTTTCATATACATGAGCTTACCGTTTTTTTTTTTTTTTTTTGCATAATCAAGATACATCGTAACTATTTGTTTTAACTTTTTTAGTTCCGTT
>CALMND010000390.1 GCA_937868565.1 uncultured Bacteroidota bacterium
ACAGTTCGCGCAAAAAAATCAAGCACTTACAGGTAATATAGGTTTTACCTGGAAAGAAGACAATGACTATAAAATCAGCTTTCTGCTAAATACCGGCTTTCGCACTCCCAATGTGGATGACATGACCAAGGTATTTGAAAGCGGTGGTGGTATTTTGATTGTTCCCAACTCAAACATAAAACCAGAATACGCTACGAATTTTGAATTCGGATTAAGCAAAATTTTTGAGAAAAAATATAAATTTGACTTCACCGGTTTTTACACCTTACTCGAAAATGCAATAGTTCAAGCTGATTTTAAATTCAACGGTCAGGATAGTATTAAATACAATGGCATTAAGAGCCGTGTGCAAGCCATGCAAAATAAAAACAAGGCTTATATATATGGCTTCACCGCAGGTGTTCAGTTCGATATGAATAAAAACATTTCGCTTAAATCCATCATCAACTACACTTATGGAAGATATGTGGATACCAAAACATATTTGGTTTCTCCTCTGGATCATATTCCACCTGTGTTTGGTCAAACCAGCATTAATTAAAAAAAAAAAAATACCGATGTCGAATTTTTTGTACGCTACAATGGCAAAAAGTTTAAAGCGGATTATAGTTCCTCTGGTGAAGATAACGCTTCCTATAGTGCTGACCCTGTGAACGGTTTTATGCCTTCCTGGTTTACCTTGAATGTAAGAGCGGGTTATAACATTACAAAAAATTTAAGGCTAAATGCCTCTTTTGAGAATATGACCGATAACCGTTACAGAGTGTTTTCAAGCGGTATTAACGCTCCGGGAAAAAATTTCATTTTTAGTTTGAGGTATAAGATGTGAACAGGGATTAAAAAAGTTACGTGCTCAAAATAATTTTACTCAATTTTGAAAATGATAAACACTACCTGCTATTGTAAAGGTGAAACCATATTCAATTTCCATCGTACTTCTTTTTCAACTAAATATGGTGCTCGAGCAAAAAAAGAACACAGTACATAAAAGCAGGGATTTTGCTTTAACTTACATTAATAAGTGCTTTATCTTGCAACGGTAACGCTGCCTTTCTGTTCAAACACCTTATCATCGTATCCCTTAGCAGTTATCACATACAGATAAACTCCATCGGCTACGTCCTTACCAAATTGATTTTTTCCATCCCAAGCTATGTTTCCTTTCTCACTTACTATATCATACACTTTATGCCCCCATCTATCCAGTATAGATATTTTAATTTGACTTAGGTTAGCTGCTTTTACGAAAAACAAATCGTTAATCCCATCGCCATTTGGCGTGAATACATTTGGAATTTCTAAACTCGAGGGTATTTCCACATTAATTACCTTAACCGTTCTATCCTGACACTCACCTTTATTTACGATAGCCGTTACTGTGTATGTACCTGCTAAGTCATAAACAGTGCTTGGTGAAATACTACTGCTCTTTGTTACCAAACTAATTCCATTTCCAAAACTCCACGTAGTTGTAACAATATTTTTTGTTGTATCCCTTGTTGATTTTGAATTATTTAAAAAGTTAACCGTAAGTGGGGCGTACCCGTATATCTGATCAGGAATTATTTCAGCCTTTAAGGTACCCTGAATTACGTCTACGAAACCAATACTTTCACAACCATTAAGCGAGTTAGTGACAATCACCATATGTTGTCCTAACGCATTCGTTTTTAAACTGGCAAGTTTTTTATCACTTGTTTCCGCGCCTATGGGAGGTACCCAGGAGTAGGTAAGTCCGGCGGCATTGGCAACATTTGCCTGAATAGTTGTTACGCTATACCCACAGTCCAAGATAAATGGCTCTGGCGGCGCTGGACGGTTAACTGTTGGATAATCGCGTCCATCGTCAATCACCTTAATAGCTACTGAAGTGCAACCATTGTTTAAATCCTTAACTACCATTGTATAAGTTCCAGGCATAAAACCTAAATAAGTCGAACTAAAATTAACAGGTAGTTGAGGAGACGGTCCATACCATATGTAACCAACGGGTGGTAAAATTGGGTTAAAAATAGGTGGAATCCCTGTTGAGCTGCTATTCGTAAGAAGAACCGTTGGAGTGGCGCAGGTTATTTGTTTTTCTCCGCTAATAAGCGCTTTTGGTGCGAATAAATTCTGATTAATGACTATGACCGAACTACTTGCGCAGGTATTATTATTATCCCGTATGGTTAAGGTATAGTTTCCTGTTAAGGTGTTAGTTATAGCAAGTGTGTTAGCAGATACAGTCAGGGTATTTGATTGCACGCTGACATTGCCGCCGGACTGCGCTATTAATGACCAGTTATAATTAGTATTGGAATTGGTAGAAACTCCTTCAAGTGTAAGACTAGGAATATCACATGTTAAAATTTGAGTTAAAGCATTAATTGCAATATCCGGAGCAATGGTATTTTGCAAAACTGACAATGCTACTCTTGTATCACACGAGTTACTATTGTCTCTTGTAATAACCGTCCAGGTTCCTGGTATATTAACAGAGTAAGTTACCTGATTCCCTAAATTACCCCCTGCGGGTATGTTCGACGCAGTAGTAGGTCCTAAGAGAGTATAAGACGTCGGGCTTCCGGAAGGGGTGGTTTGGGCATTATTTATGTTTATTAAAGCTATGCTTTTTGTGCCACATCCTAAAGTAAAATTTTGTGGGCTTACAACCGTAAAAATTGGAAAACCTGAACTAGAAGCTACTGTAAATGTTTTAATGGCCGTGCATCCGTTTACCGTGTTTAATGTAATATGAGTATAGGTTCCCGGGCCACCTGGAAAATAAGAAAAACTAGAATTAACTATAGACAAGCTCCCTCCTAAAGGCGAAAGCCATAATTGAGTGACATTTACAGTTGGCGTCACGATACCAGTTACAGAAGTTACAGAAGTGAGCGAGCAGGTGATATTCTGAAATGTAGGAGAAATAATGGAAGTTGGATTAACTGTGTTTTGATTGATAACAAAAGTTTGGGAGCTCACGCAGCCCGAAACCGGATTAATGGCATGGCAAGTCCAAGTGCCAAATGAGTTCGTGGAAGTGAAAGCGGCAGTCGTTCCAATAACCGGGGCAGAAACCCCATTAGTCCATGTATAATTATTGGTAACCGGCAAAATATTTAGGTTGAGTGTAGGCTGATAGCAGTTAATAACATAAACTCCGCCCGGTGGATTAATTGTAAAATTAGGAGGACCCGGTTGGGGATTTATTGTAAAACTCACTACCGTAGAACAGCCAGCGGAAGTTACGATAGTTGCTGTATAACCACCCGGTGCAATAGGTGTTAATGTTCCGTTCAAAGACGTTTGCGTGGGAGAGGTGACTCCATTCGGAATACTTGACCAGGTAATTGTATAATTAGGTGGCGACCCCGGCGGGTTAAACGACAAACCCAAGTTAAACGCATTCACTGTACTCGTACATGTTGACTGTGTTGTTGTTGGCGAAGCATTCGGCTGAACATTTACCGTAACGTTGGTAACCGTTGTAAGTGTTGAAATACCATTCGTATTTGTACCAACCACATAGGCCGTGTATGAAACGTTAGAAAGAGGAGTTACGACAAAAGTTCCTGTATTGTTAGTAATTCCCCCTGGTTGAAGGGAATAAGTTGGATTGTTAAAATTAAAATAGTTATAGGCGGTTATGGTAACGCTTGTACCTGCGCAAATCACATGATCCACAGGAAGGGGATTATAACAGAGTATCGCCAAGGGATTGCAGTTATTTGAATTAGATGCTTGATAAGTACTAACAAAGCCAGTGCCAGTAACGTATAGAATTTTATTGAATTTATCCAGTTTAACATCATACACATATTGAGTATTGGTATTCACCGCTAAAGGGATGCTCGGAAGTGCGGTAAAACTTGTACCGTTAAAATTATAAGAAAGCAAATTACCATTGCCTCCCAAGTAAAGATTGTTACAATCATCCACTGCTATTCCACCCTGCTTTTTGACACTTTGCCCTGCAATAATAGTTGAAGCGATTATTGAACCGTTAAGCTTATTGTAGGCTGCTAAATTTAATCCGTCATAATAATATAGATAATTTTGGTTAACAGCCAAACAATTAAAAGCGTTTGAACCAGCCGCCCCGGATGTATATTGATTATGATTGGCAGCCTCTTGCAAGACACTAAATGTGCTCGGTGCAATCCAAACAGAACTGGTGAATGCAGCATTTATTCTCGCAATCCTATTGTTAATAGCTGGGTAACCGGACCCATAGATCCAAAAAAACTCACCGGTATCGTCTATGGCGTAACTTACAATATCATGACTCGTAGACGCAGTTGGCACATTAAAAAAAGCAATGGGAGTCAGTGAACCGGTTAATTGATTTAAAATTCCGGCAGATTCATTTGACTGAGTGCTTCCTCCCATCCCATAAACATTCCCAGTAGAGCAGTGATAGGCCATATCCCATGCTTCTCGCCATGAAGGAACCCCCGGTGAAATCAGATTATCATAATTGCCGGAGGCGTCTAACCTTACAATTTGTGTTCCATTAACATTTATAGGCTGACCTAAATATGTTTTACCGTTCGTTTTTATAACAACAAAGTTGCCTGCATAACCACTAACGCTGCTAACCCAGGAAGGCGCAATGATAGTACCCGAAAAAGTCCAAATTAAGACGCCCGAGGGGCTATATTTAGCTAACTTACAAGGTGGGTTACCGCCATATATATATACATTTCCTGAATTGTCATAATCAACATCATAAGCAAAATTACACGCCGACATGGTCGTTATCGCCGTTACCCAAGGGTCAATTATTAACGTTTGGTTGTTTTTGTAACCATTTTTGAACGAAAAGCCTAAAACATTCTTTTCCAAAAGAAAACTTGACTCGACAGTTGTTCGATCTTGGTAAAAACTTTTTGGGGCGTATTCAATCAAATCATCTAATGGCGTCTTTATAACAACATTGCCTTCTTTATCCTTTTTAATTTTCTGTAGATCTCCTGAATAAAGCATCTTTATATTATCTGCATCTCCGCCAGGGTGAATTAAAACATCATATTTAATTCCCTGAGTTTTATTTAAAGGGATGCTGTACACGAAATCTATATTCTTGTAAACATTTTTGTAAACTATTTTTTTGTAAGTATAGGAGTTGAAGTCGGCCTTCCCATAAGTAAAATAATTACTTTGTTTTTCCTCTCCAATTATTTGCAAGTCTGAAGTGGAACCTTCCCAAGTCATAGAAATTTCATAAATATCAGACTCCCTTTGTTTTATTTTCTTTCCCTCCGCCAGCTCCTCCCTTTGGTCGGCGGTCAGAGGATATTCCTTAATTAATTGATGTATAATACCTTTTTTTGTAAAATAAATTCTCTCCTTGCCATTTATTAATGCAAAGAAAACTTTGTCTGCACTTTTTATTTCTTTGTCAAACTGCCCCTTATTTTCGATAAAATTTCTGGAACCAAAAACGTCTTT
Source organism: uncultured Bacteroidota bacterium (assembly GCA_937868565.1). Taxonomy (GTDB): domain Bacteria; phylum Bacteroidota; class Bacteroidia; order B-17B0; family Aurantibacillaceae; genus Aurantibacillus. Next base: position 5,437 of record CALMND010000390.1, read on the forward strand.
ATCTTCACCAAACGTTTTATGTGAGGTGTTTTGAGCTAAAACCGACTCAAAAGCAAAAATGGCTATTAACATCCTTAACATTGATTTTTTCATTTTTAAAGTTTTAGCAATATTTAAATATACAAAATCCTTACCAAAGTATGTTAAAATAAAAACGACAGGCTTATTTGACGCAAATTATAATTATAATTATTAAAATTATATCCGAAACAAAAAAGTTCTCGCACATACTAATAATTGTTTACAAACGTTACTACCCCATAGTAGCGAAATCAGGCCAGAATGTTAATCCTTTTGCATTACTTAAGAAACTATTGAAAAGAGCATTTACAATAATTTTTAGTTACCTGTCAAAACTGTTATATTAGTGGCTTCAATGGCAAAAAATTTAGTCATCATTCCTACTTATAACGAAATCGAAAACATCGAAAAAATGGTGCGTACGGTTTTTGCGCTAGCCCGTGGGTTTGAATTATTGATTGTAGATGACGGATCGCCCGACGGCACAGCCAAAAAAGTGAAGGAACTTCAAAAGGAGTTTCCCAATCAATTGTTCATTGAAGAAAGAATCGGAAAATTAGGACTAGGGACGGCCTATATACATGGCTTTAAGTGGGCATTGGCGAAAGGCTACGATTTTATTTTTGAAATGGATTGCGATTTCAGTCACAATCCACAAGACTTAATTCGTTTGCTTGAGTCATGCGAACAAGATGCTGATGTAGCCATTGGCTCACGTTACTGCAGAGGAGGACGTGTGAGTAATTGGCCAATTGGACGAATTTTAATGAGCTATTTTGCCTCTGTATATGTGCGCATGGTGCTTTGGATTTCAATTAAAGATACTACTGCCGGATTCAAATGCTACCGAGCAAAAGTATTAGAGGATATTGACCTGGATAAAATTAAATTTATGGGTTACGCATTTCAAATTGAGATGAAATATAGAGCCTACAAAAAAGGATTTAAATTGGTTGAAGTACCCATTATGTTTACTGATAGGGTTTTGGGTGTTAGTAAAATGAGCACTAAAATATTTAAAGAGGCTTTTCTAGGTGTTATCCAAATGAGATTTAATTCTTAGGGAGATTTTGTACTGCGGCTTCAAAGGTTGAATCTTTTTTGGCTGCCCAGCACCGTAAAAATAAGCGAGCGGTTATTTACAGATTTTAAACAAGCACTTTTTATTTTTTGCCCGAAAACGCATTTAAACCCTTTTGGCTTCTTACATATGAAGTTTCCTAGCACAAACCGCCCTGTCAGCCCATTAAATGAAGGTTAGTCGAAAGGAGTATAAGTATAGTTTCTCTGCGTTGCTCTATAACTTGGCCCAAGCGGGTTATAAATCTTACCGCCCCTTCCCCTCTATTTTAAAAGATTGCCATTGGCCTTAAGCAGTTCAGTTTCCGAGACCTTCATTGCATATAGTGAATTAATATACCTTACTTGAGCGTCCTCCAAATTTTTTTGTGTTTCGATGGTTTCAAGCAGATTTGCTTTACCAATTCTATATCTTTCCAATGTAACATTCAAGACATCTCTGGAATCGTGCATATTTTGCCGTTCTAAATCCAGAATTTTCCTATTTAACAAAAAGGTTTTGTATTGAATATAAACCAAAGCGTCCACTTCATGTATCGTCATTTCAGTAAATAGTTGTTGATTAGCTGTTAAAACCCTTCGCTCTTGAATTAATCGGCGAGATTTACCGGCGTCCAGTAAAAGCCAATTCAAACTTAAGCCCCCATTTAATCCCGATTGCTGATTTAAAAATACAATGCCGGCCTGACTTGAGTTGCGTGTAAAATTATAGGCGGCATTTAATTGTACAAAAGGAAGTTTTGCTGCCCCCGCTTCTTTAATGCCTGATTCCAAAATACTCTCATGTCTTTTTGAAACTAAAACTGAAAGGTTAGATTTTAAGATGTCTCTTTTAAGTTCATCCAGTTTGGGTTCGTAATTTATTTTAATAGAATCATTCGTTACAAAATCGCTATCACCCGGCCTACCCATCAATGTGTTAAGTTTTGTCATCGCACTCAATAGCTGCAACTCTAACTGATATATATCGCTCCTGGCTCTATTTTCATTTGTTTGACTCATTAAAAAATCTACTCGGGAATCAGATCCAATTTCCATTTTTAATTTTGCGATTTTCTTGCGCTCTTCAAAAATTGTCAAATTTTGTTTAGACGCCTTAATTAGTTCGCCTAGCCTGACATTATTATAATAAGCTAAAATAACCGCATATACCGTTTCCTCCACTTGCAGTTTGAAAGCACTCATATTCATTCTTTCATTTTGTTCAAGACGTTTTTTTATTGCGAACATTTTTAACCCGTCAAAAACTGTCCAAACGGCATTAACAGATGCTCCCAAATTACTTGATTTCGCGCAACTCCTATCCTGCACGGTTCCCGTATTAAATTCTTGATGGGAATTAAGGTTTGCCAAATTGAGGTTAGCATTTAAACTAAGGCTTGGTAACATACCTGCATTTGCCATAGAGTTTTGAAATCTGGCAACATCCATCTGATTTCTAGATATTAAAACAGAGTAGTTTTTTTCTAATGCCGTTTTAATTGCATCCTCAAGTGTAAGAAGATTTTGTGATTTTAGAGGGCAAAACACTAAAACAAATAAAAAACAAATATGTAAAATAAGTTTACTCATTTTTTTTGTCTTTAACTAAAAAGGAATACATGGCGGGAATAACAAACAAAGTTAATATCATTGACAATAATAAACCACCAATAACAACAATTCCCATACCCATCCTGCTTTTTGAACCGGCTCCTAAAGATAAGGCAATAGGAAGTGCTCCTAAGATAGTTGCTAAACTTGTCATTAAAATAGGACGTAAGCGTGCTGTGGAAGCCTCAATAAGCGCATCGCGAACCTTCATTCCTCGTTCTCGTAATTGATTGGTAAACTCAATAATTAAAATTCCGTTTTTCGTAACCAAACCTATCAGCATAATCATTCCGATTTGACTGAATACATTTAGAGTTTGGTTAAAATACCATAACGAAAACAACGCCCCGGATAGAGCCATTGGAACCGTTAGCATAATAATCAAAGGTTCAATAAAACTCTCGAACTGCGCTGCCAGTAATAAATAAATTAATACCAGTGCCAAAATAAAAGCAAACAAAATATTAGAGGAACTTTCTGAAAAATCTCTCGATGGCCCGGTCAATGCTGTGGTAAAGCTATCATCTAAAACTTGTTTGGCAATTTTATTCATTTCGTTAATTCCATCAGCAATGGTTTTACCTTGCGCTAATCCGGCTGATACGGTCGCCGACTGATAACGGTTATAATGATACAATTGAGGGGGGCTACTTCTTTCGATAACAGTAATTAGATTATCCAATTGTATCATTTCCCCATTATTATTTCTTAAATATAAATTTTTTATATCACCGGGATTATCTCTGTTTACTCGGCTTACCTGCCCTAACACCTGATATTGTTTATCGCCATTTACATAGTATCCGAAACGCTGGCCGCTTAAAGCTAGTTGTATTGTTTGAGCCAGGTCGGCAATTGAAACACCTAATATTTTTGCTTTATCTCGGTTAATTTCAATAACGAGTTCTGGTTTATTAAATTTTAGATTCGCGTCGCTGATTCCACCAAATACGGGGTTTTTATTCACCTGTTCCAAAAACTGTGGTAATTTTTCTCTCAGCTTATTAAAGTTATTTGTCTGAAGAACAAATTGCACTGGCAATGACCCTCTTGGACCTCCACCGGAAGAAATGGATTGCTCTTGAATAACAAATACTTTTCCTTCGGGGAAAAAAGATAAATTTTTATTAAGATAGGCAGCAATCTCAGCTTGAGAACGTTTTCTCTCCTCGGCTCCGGTTAGGGCTAATCTTACAAAACCTGTATTCACGGCTCCTGAGCCGGCAAAACCAGGTGCGGTAACGGTTAGACATACTCTTTTTTCTGGAATAGAATCTTTCATAAATTTGGAAACCCTGTCCATTAAAGCATCTGTTCCTTCAAAAGAGGTTCCTTCAGGCATAGAGACTAATAATCTCAACCAATTTCGGTCTTCCAGAGGAGACAACTCTGATTGCAGTTGCGAGCCAAAATAAAAAACACTTCCGGTAGACGCCAGAAGTATAATAAGTGCCCAAACTCTTTTCCGCAGAAAATTAATAATTTGATTTCTAAACCAATTATCCATGCCAACGAAAAAAGGTTCTGACCACATATAAAAACGACTTTTTTTAGTTGGATTCTTTCTAACCAACTTCGCATTAAGCATGGGCGTAAGGGTGAGAGAAACAAAAGCTGAAATTAAAACTGCACCTGCAATAACAACGCCAAACTCGCGAAATAACCTACCTACAAAACCCTCCAAAAAAATAACCGGCATAAAAACCGCAGCTAAGGTCAATGAAGTTGAAATAACCGCACTATATATTTCTTTTGTCCCTGCGATGGCTGCATCTGAAGGACTCATACCTTTTTCTATCTTCTTAAATATATTTTCGGTAACCACGATACCATCATCTACCACAAGACCTGTGGCTAAGACAATTGCCAAAAGGGTAAGTACGTTAATAGAATAATCCATTAAATACATGATGAAAAATGCACCGATTAATGAGACAGGAATATCAATAAGGGGCCGGAAAGCAATTAGCCAATCTCTGAAAAAAAGAAAAATAATCAGGATAACAAGAATAAGTGCTATAACAAGAGTCTCCTGCACTTCAACAATCGAATTTTTGATAAACTTCGTATTATCAAGAGCAATATTAATTCGGTAATTTTTAGGTAAATCCCGCTTTAAAATTTCGTATCGTTTATAAAATTCTTTCGATATATCAAGATAATTTGCGCCAGGTTGAGGTACTAAACCCAGGCCAATCATTGGGGCACCAGATTCCTTTAAAATAGTTTCTTCATTTTCTGCCCCTAATTCTACTTTCGAAACGTCACGCAAACGAATAATACTTCCGCGCTCTTCTTTAACGATCATCTCTTCGAATTGCGACACATTTGACAAGCGGCCAATCGTGCTAACTGTAAGCTCAGTCAGATGCCCTGCAATTTTTCCTGATGGTAAATCTACATTCTCTCTAGCCAAGGCCAATTTGACATCAAGCGGTGTTAACCCATAAGCAGTAAGTTTGTCGGGATATAAGCGAATCCTCATAGAATAACGTCTCTGGCCCCAAATTTGAACTGAACTCACTCCCGAAATAGTTTGCAGATTCTGAGCAATAACATTCTCGGCATAATCACTTACTTCTAATAGATTAAGGGAGTCATTTAAAAGTGTCATAGAAATAATGGCATCAGAATTTGCGTCAGCTTTAGATATAACAGGAGGGGCGTCAATATCCTGAGGTAATTGCCGCAACGCTTGCGACACTTTGTCGCGTACATCGTTTGCTGCGGCTTCCAAATCCGAGCTTAAATTAAATTCAACCGTTATGATACTTGATCCCTGATTAGATGATGCAGAAATGGAACGAATGCCATTGATTCCATTAATAGCTTTTTCGAGAGGTTCTGTTATTTGCGATTGAATCACATCCGCGCTTGCTCCGGTATAACCTGTTCTTACCGTTATGACTGGAGGATCTATGGAAGGAAACTCTCTGACCCCAAGAAACTTGTACCCTATTGCCCCAAAGAGTACTATTATAATAGACATCACGATGGACAAAACCGGTCTTCGAACACTTAAAGAAGCTAAATCCATCTAATTTATTTGTTTCAAAAGTTTCAACTTTGTTTCATTTCGCAGTGACATCAGTCCGTTAACGATTATAGTGTCTCCACTAGTAAGCCCCTCCAGGATTTGAATTTTTTGTTCAGTCCGAATACCTATCTTAACTTCAACTTCCTTCGCAAGGCCATTTTTACTTATGAAAACCTTTTGTCCTTTAAGGGTGGCGATAATGCATTGAGTAGGAACCATGAAGGCATTTTGAGCGTCCTCTATATTAAGAAACACTTTTGCGAAACTACCTGGATAAAAATCCTCGCTACCGTTATAAATAGCTCTTGCTCTAATCGTTTTAGTAGCTTCCTCGACTTTAGGTTCTATTGCAAATAATGTTGCTGTGTTGGTTTTAACACTTGTCATATTATCTAAGGAGAAATTTACCACAGTGCCCTTTTTAATGAGATTAGCGTACTTCTCCGGCAAAGAAAATTCTACATATAGGGGCTGGGTTTGTATTAGCGAAAAAAGCGGCGTGGAAGCATTTACAAAAGAACCTTCGCTTACGTTCTTTAATCCCACGAAGCCGTCAAATGGAGCTGTAATGTTCGTTTTGGCTATCTGAGCAATCATATAATTTTCATCGGCCTTAAAAGAATTATGTTCATTTTCTTGCATTTCATATTCTTCCTGACTTACTCCGTTAATACCAATCAATTTTTTTAAGCGATCTAGCTTTTTCTCTGCCAATTTTAGTTGTGACTTGATTTTTAATAGCTGTGCCTGCAAGTCAGCATCATTCAATTTTACTAACAAATCACCTTTTTTAACGGGTTCACCTTCTTTACAATAAATAACATTAATTTTTCCGGCGACCTCTGGCAAAACGTCTATCTGGTTAAAAGAACCTACCTTTCCAATTGCAAACAAATTATTAACTAAAGGAACGGGTTGGACAACAAAATAATTAACCAAAGCAGGTAACGAGGACTTGGCTTTTGCTCTTGAACCCTTATCATCATCTTTTGAAAAGAAAATAAATTTAGATCCGATTAATAGAGAAATTGCAACAACAATGTATATCCAATTAGGTACTTTTTTCATTTAGCTGGTTTTATTAATTCGTCTGATCAATTAAAAATTACCATTTAGGCAAAGCACAATTTCATTAGACCTTATAAATTTATGGTTTTTTATGGTTAAAGAAATAAGTCAAATTATGTTAGCTTATTTATTATATATAAGTCCAAGTTTTAGAGCTTATTTATTGCGTGTGATGTATAATCACCTCAACGTATCAATCACAGAGTTATAAATGAGTTAACCATTGCATTGCCGATACTTTTTCGGAAAAATACCGGACAAAAATGCCCCGATTAGAAGAAAAAGTTTCAAAGGTTTTCGAATCGTCGTTATTTACCAAATGTGGAGCTACAATCGCTATTCTCACATCAAGAGATTGCTTCCTTATTAGTTCCGCCAATTCCAAAAACTTTAACACCGAAGTTTCCCTTGTCGTATGTGTTGCGTCAATAAGAATTCCTTTTTTTTCAATTTCTTTACATTTTTGAATTAAAAATTGCATTTTTTTTAAAATATTGTAATCGTCAATCACTGAATTTTCCGTCATCACCACTTCCAGCCAGGATTCCTTTACCAATATTTGTTGCTCTTCTTTCATATTTTATTATCATTTCTTGCTCGGAGTTGACAACTCCAAACAAAAGGGTTCTTTTCGCCTTCTAAATATAATTTCAAGCGAAAGTACTCGTTTTTTATACTTTCCGCAAATCAAAAAGTACCGACTCCAGTACGCAATGAATGATAAGTTTAATCTCGGATTATTACTATTTAAATTTAGGAGTAATTCATACAATTTCCCTTTTTCGCAAGGGACAGCCAATCGGTAAACGACACCAATTAATTATTTCATAGTTTTCTAAATTCCAACCTGGGAAAACAATAACGGCTTCTTTATAAATAATGGTATGTTAAAAACAATTTAAGCTTAAATTTTTTTTAAAGTTTATTTTTGTCTTAATGAGGCTATTAACAATTCTGTGTGCAGTTAACTTCTTTGTGTTAGGTGCACAAAATACGTTAGACTTAAAGCCTGAGAAAAATCTTGTACCTAATGGTAGTTTTGAAAATTACCGACGGAAATCGAGCGACATTAGAAGGGCAATTCCATGGAGACCTATAGAAACAATCGACTATTATCATAATCCTTTAAAAAACGACACTACCGCTGAAAGAGGTGCTTATAGCGGCAATTGCTATACAGGCTTTAGGTTTCGAAAAAAATATAAAGAATTTCTACAAGTAAAACTCGTGGAATCCCTCCACAGGGGGACAGTATATGAATTCAGCATGCAAATGCGTTTAGCTTTTTGGAGTAATACGTTACTAAAATCATTCGGAGCTCTTTTTACCAAAGGAGGTTATAGGGGCCAATACGATGCCGTTAAATTTAATATGGTGGATACTGTTTGCTTAAATGGGGGGCTCGAAAAAGGTTATCGTTGGTTTACCGTTAAGGGTTATTACAAAGCCGATGGGGGTGAAAAATATATGACTATTGGAAATTTTGCACCTAAGGTTAGAAAGGATATGACGCGAATTAATGTTTTTAAATTTGGGGCAAGAGAGTCTTATTACTTTATTGATGACATAAAACTGATAAAAGCCAAACAATTTGAAGAAAAAGTGGCTGTACAAATAGTAGGGCCAGACATTCGGTTCATTGAAGAAGACTCCATGTTGGTGGTAAAAGACAATATCCAGGTTGGAGAAAAAGTCTCCTTGAATAATATTTTTTTTGAAAATGGTCGCTATTACTTGCTTCCCGAATCGTTCGGCGAACTCAACAAGTTATCCTTATATTTAATAAAAAATCCGGAAATTCAAATACGTATTAATGGGCATAGTGACAATGACGGACTACGCTATAAAAATCAAAAAATAAGTGAATTAAGGGCTAGAGAGGTCTTTGAATATCTTATTAAAAAAGGTGTTCAAAATAAAATGTATTTTAAAGGTTATGGCAGTGACCAGCCAATAGCCGATAATAGCACTAGTGAAGGCAGAGCTAAAAACAGGAGGGTTGAATTTGAAGTTATAAAAAAATAATTATTTAGTAATAATCAAGCATGAAAACTATAGAAAAAGACAATCCTAAAATTATAAGAGCCTGGACATTTTACGATTGGGCTAATTCCGTTTTCCCACTTGTGATTAACTCAGCTATATTTCCTGCTTTCTATGAGTACCAAACGTCGCATGATAATGGCGGAAACTTAACAAATAGCGACATTCTCTTTGCTGGCCATATGTTCAAAAATACTGAGTTGTATTCTTACTTTGTATCTGTTGCACTTTTAGTTGTTTGCGCTACCGCGCCAATACTATCGGGCATTGCAGATTATAAAGGAAATAAAAAACGCTTCTTGTCTGGTTTTTGCATTTTGGGTTCCTTATCGTGCGCTGGATTATTCTTTTTTAATAAAGAAAGCATTTTCCTCTCGATGTTACCCTTTATTACTGCGACTATAGGGTATTGGGGGAGTTTAGTTTTTTACAACGCTTATTTACCAGAAATTGCCAGCGTAGAGAATCAAGACAAAATTAGCGCAAGAGGTTTTGCATTGGGCTATCTTGGCAGTTCGTTGTTATTGATTATAAATTTGATTTTTATTTTAACAAAAACATTTGCGAAACTTTTCGATTCACCAGGTTTAGATGCTCGCATCGCCATGATAACCGTGGCTATTTGGTGGCTTTCCTTTGCGCAGTATACGCTTCGCTTTCTTCCAAAAAATGAGGATACGCGTACGCCAGACAATTCAAATATTTTCCTGAAAGGTTTTAAGGAGTTATTGCAGGTATACAGAGAATTGAAAGAGCAAGTTGCTTTGAAATTTTTTTTAAGATCATACTTTTTTTACAATATGGGAGTACAAACAGTTATGTATATGGCAACTCTTTTTGCAGCGAAAGAAATTGATTGGCCAGATGAAAACTATAAAAAAACCGCGCTGATTATTAGCATTCTGCTCATTCAATTTTTAGGAATTGCTGGCTCTTTTTTGTTTTCCTGGTTATCTTCTAAAATTGGAAATCTGAAGGCACTGCATGTTGCCATTTTCGTTTGGATAGGTATTTGTGTGAGTGTATTTCTGTTCGTTAATACGCCTTTAGAATTTTATTTTACGGCAGCCAGTGTTGGGCTTGTTATGGGGGGAATACAAGCTTTGTCGCGCAGTACATACTCAAAATTTTTACCCGAAACGAAAGACCATACGAGTTATTTTAGCTTTTTTGATGTATCGGAAAAAATAGGGATAGTGATTGGCACCTTCAGCTTTGGCCTAATTGAAGGTCTTACAGGAAGCATGAGGCAATCGGTACTTGCGCTCATTGCCTTTTTTGCCTTGGGATTCATAGGACTATTTTTTGTGCCAAAAGAAAAAACAACTGGTGCTTAATTTTCAAATAAAAAATTGCTTTTTGTTTTCGCTTTGACTCATTAAAAAGCAGCTAATTCTGGTAGT
>CALMND010000391.1 GCA_937868565.1 uncultured Bacteroidota bacterium
CCGTTGTAAACATTGCAAAAAATTTAAAACCAAGCCCACGAGGAGAATATGAAATCACTGACGTAAACAAGGAATATCTTAAGCACGGAAAACTAAAAGTCTCCATAATGGATAGAGGCACCGCTTGGTTAGATACTGGCACATTTCCGTCGCTTATGCAAGCTGGTCAGTTTGTTCAGGTAATTGAAGAACGACAAGGGCTTAAGATAGGATGTATTGAAGAGGTTGCTTTCAATATGGGTTATATTGATAAAGAGCAACTCGTTAAAATTGCTCAACCCTTAACAAAAAGTGGTTATGGCAATTATCTTATCGAACTTTCTAAAAATTCTTAAATTTTTTGTGTGAAGCATTATGATTCACTTCTAGACGTATTTTCAAATCATCTCAATAATTATATTGCTGATGTTAATATGCGTTCGCCAAAAGAACTGTACGAACCTCAAAAGTATATTTTATCGCTTGGGGGGAAACGGTTAAGACCCCTACTCGCTTTAATCTCCTGCGATTTATTTGATAAAAATCCGGATTTGGCTTTGGACTCGGCTTTGGCCGTGGAACTGTTCCATAATTTTTCTTTAATCCACGATGATATATTAGATAATGCAGACCTGCGCAGGAATAAACCAACTGTTCACTTAAAATGGAATGAAAATATTGGAATTTTAAGTGGAGATGCTATGCTTGTTAAAGCTTTTACGATTCTTGAAAAATATCCAAATAATAAGTTCAAAAAATTAATGTCTCTTTTGAATACTACCGCCCTTGATGTTTGTGAAGGACAACAAATGGACATGAATTTTGAGAGCCAAAAAAACGTTACGGTTGAAAATTACATTCACATGATTTCGCTTAAAACTGCAGTTTTGCTTGCCTGTAGTTTAAAAATGGGCGCCATCAATGCGGGCGCAAGCATTGCTAATCAGGATAATCTCTATAAATTCGGAAAGCACCTTGGCATTGCTTTTCAATTATTGGATGACTGTCTTGACGCATATCCTAAAGATAGCAGAGCGTTTGGAAAGAAAGTGGGTGGAGACATTCTTGCCAATAAAAAAACGTTTCTGCTGCTAAAAACTCTTGAATTATTGAATAAAAAGCAGGCGGCCGCACTCCTCAAATTACTTTCGCTAAAAAGCACAAACCATTCAAAAAAAATTCAAAAAGTTTTAGCTTTTTATAATGAAGTAAATGCTAAGGGATACTGTGAAGGTGAAGCTGATAAACACACTCAAATTGCTATTAAACACTTAAACAAGGTAAAAGCAAATCAAGCGAAGAAGGACTTACTTACTTCCTTTGCATTACAACTTTTAAAAAGACAGGCCTAATGAACCCGACCTATAAACACCGAATTCCGGTTCAAATCAGATTTAATGATATTGACAGGCTAAACCATGTTAACAATGCCTGTTACCACAGTTTTTTTGAACTAGGCCGGGTAAAGTACTTTAACGAAATACTTAACAGAAATATTGATTGGACCAAGAACGGTTTCGTTTTAGCTCGAACCGAAATAGACCACATACATCCCATATTTTTAAACGATGAGGTCTATTGCTATACAAAAGTAATTAAACTAGGCACAAAAAGTCTTACCGTGGGAAACGTTATCAGCAAAATAGTAGATGGGAATATAATAGAATGCGCTAAAGGTATTGGAGTGCTTGTCGCGATGGATTATATAACAAACTCAAGCATTACTATTCCGGAATTATGGAGTAAGAATATAGAAGATTTTGAAAATAATTGAGGTAATTAGTTCTATACCTTTACCCCAATAACCAAAACGTCATCAACCTGCTCCTGCCCACCCTGCCAACTTAACAAGGTTTCATCAAGTTTAATTTTTTGTTCATTGGAGGTTAAAGGCGCTATTTGCGCTAATAACTTTCTGAAATTACCTACCATGAATTTCTTGCCATTAGGGCCACCAAACTGGTCAGCATAACCATCACTGAATATAAAAACCTGATCCCCTTTTTCAAGCTGAATGGCATGGTTGTCAAAATTCACTTTTTCACCAATAAAAGAGCCTATAGGAAATTTGTTTGCCTGATGTAAGATTAACTCACCCTTTCTAACAAGACACATTGGATTAAATGCTGCTGCGTATTGCAATTCCATTGTGTCGTAGTTAATAGCACATAAGGTCATATCCATTCCGTCCTTAGCCTGTTTCCCGGAATCATCGGCCTTCAGTGTGTTCATTATGCCCTCTCTCAAACTATCTAAAATGTCGGACGGCCTGGTTACCGCAGTATTATTTAAAATATCCTTTAGGATATTATGACCTACCAAACTCATAAAAGCGCCCGGTACCCCATGACCTGTGCAATCAACTGCTGCAAAATATACCAAATTTCCTTTTTTCTCAATCCAGTAAAAATCACCGCTAACTATGTCTTTAGGCTTAAATAATACAAAAGAATCAGGAAGTAATTTTTTTACTGTACTATTTGACGGAAGTATAGCGTCTTGTATACGCTTTGCGTAATGTATACTATCGGTAACTTGTTTATACAGTATTTCTAATTCCTCGCTTTTACTTTCAATCTCAGACTTTTGCCTAACCACTTCTTCAGTCCTTTCAATAACCTTCTGTTCAAGAATTCTTTCGTTCTCAGCCAAATCTTCACGCATTTTCAACAAAGCATGGCCTAAAGAATCATCTTTACTTAAAGGAGTGTAAGTAGCCTCAAAATTACCTGAACCTGTTTGCTTTGCAAAATCAGTAGTATGTTGCATCGAACGAATTAAATCATTCAAAGCATTTCCCATTTCTCCTACCTCATCATTGCTTGCACTCACACGCTCAGTAGGAAGAATTCCGAGACCCATAGAGAGGAGCATTTTTTTAAGAACCTGGATAGGTTTTGTGATTGAGCGTGTGGTAAAGATGGCAATAAAGACCCCGCCAATAACCAACATAATTCCTAACAATTGCACAAAGGTCTTAAGAAAATCAAGTGAATTAAACATTTGATCTTTAACTTCTTCAGCAAACTGTTGTTTATGAAGAATTAAAGAATTCAGGTTTTTATAAATTGTTTTTATACTAATCTCTGAATCTTCATATGGAAGTCTAGCAATCATATAAATGCTCGGATCTTCATATGCTTCAGCAGTACTTAATTGATCCATAATTTCATGTTGATAAACTTTGAAAAGCGTTTCGATTCTGCTAAAAATAATTTTCAACTGCTCCTTTTCGTCTTTTTCCCAGAGTTTTGAAAACTCATTCAAGATTTCCTTCTTCTTAGGATATTCATTGTGAATAATGCTTTTTAACTCATCACGAAATTCTACGTCGTTAAAACTTTTGTTGTAAAACCATTTTGACACGTTAGTATGTGAACGCTGTAATAAGAGGTTTAGCTCTTTCAACTCAGCCACACTAGGCGTTACCTGACCAACTACCGTTTCGGTTTGTTTTTTACTGTCGTTTAGAGTTATTACAGTAAGGATAAAAGCAACCATTGTTAATAAAATAAAAATGGCAAAACCCAACCCTATTCTTCTTCCGATTGTGAATCTAATTGTCATTTTTCTTTATTTTGTTGATTTTCTTTATTTTCTTTCTTTACGCCATCCGCTGGTTTTTCGCCTGAACCCTCTGTATCATATTTAATCCCTTTCTCCATTCCTATCTTCTTAAACTCATCCGATTTCGCGTTTTCATTTAACAAGCGGTAAATATAAAAAAGTGCCTCGATAGCTTTTAAATTATTATGATCTTTATTATAAACTTTTATCATAAACTGGAAACTTTGCTTACCAAGTTTTATCAGGTTTTCCTGCACAATATCAATTTGGTCAAAATCGGCACCATACTCTAATGATCTACTTAAATTAGCCGCCTGATTATAGTACATAAGCCCCATATCAATGTTTGCCATCGCATTATCTGGTTGGATTTCAATTACCTTTAACAGGGCCACTTTGGCAATATCGCCCGCCTTAGTATTATTGTTATCCTTATTAAAAATATCGGAATAAAGACTGCCCACGCCAAGATAATACTCAATTTCTTTGTTGTTTACTTCAGAAGGCTCAACCCAAGAAAGAATGTCCTTATAATTGTTATAAGCCGACTGACTAGCCTCATAATTTAAGGAATCGTAGAGAAGTGTTTTTCCAAGGTTATAGTATCCATAGGCTATATTTTTAGCTAATTTTCTATTTTGCTCTTTAAAACTCGAGTCTGGTTTAAGACTATTTGAAATTTTAATAGAAGATATAACAGAATCGCGCAAAGAAGAGTGTAGTTTGTATTTATCGGTACGTTTATATATGTCGGCGTATATATAGGCCCTAACGGTCCAGCTCATGAAATCGCTGCTGGTCTGTGGGTGTAAAATCACACTATCTATTGCCAGTCT
>CALMND010000392.1 GCA_937868565.1 uncultured Bacteroidota bacterium
TATTCCTAACCAATACGTAAAAATGAAACAGTTTACGGGAAGAATAACAGGCATATTTAAAAAAGAGGAAAATGAAGGGCAAAATTAGTTCGATTGCACTTTCGAATTAAAAAAATAGTAGTTTTGCCGCTTATTGAATTTCGACTACACATACATAACCCTTTTTGGGAATATTATATTTGAACCTGTTGTTATTCTAACCAACGTTCTGTTTTCGATACTTTGTATTAACTACTACTTAAGTTTGCGAAAGTTTAAGCATTTGTACGCCTTGCAAATGCGCTTATTCATTCTACTTACCGGACTAAGTGCAATATTTGGGGCTATTGCACACGGAGTGCACTATCAACTAGGCAGCGTATTTTTTAGCATTGTATTTTTTTTTATGAATACCCTAAATATATTTTCAATTTATTACTGCTTCAGAGCGCCTCTTACATACTGCTATCGAGGCGAGGAGATGTCCAGAAAATATTTATATGTGGCCTTCGTATGGGTTGCAGCCTTAATTATTTATAGTATATTAAATGGTAATTTTTTAGTGATTAAACTTCATGCTGGACTAGCACTTTTATTCTCACTGGTGGTTCATTATAAAGCCTACCGCGAGAACAATGAGGTCGGCAGCCGATTAATAGTTATAGGAATAACCATATCATTTGGTGCAATTATTGTTCATTCATTGAAATTTTCTTTACATGATTGGTTTAACTATAAAGACGCCTCGCATCTGATTATGATAATTTCCCTAATGGTTATTTATAAAGGCATAAAACAAAATGTCTTAAACCTCGATTCCAGAAAATTGGCACTTGCTTAGCTTTTTCTAAACTTGAGACCTACAAGTCAATAACCTTTCTTACATCATAGCTATGCTAATGCCATACATTTCAATAATAGCATTTTTGCAGTGATTAAATTATAATACGCTTATAATCAACATTTTAACTACTATTTTTAAAAAAAAATTTTGCCAGTAAATATTAAATAACTAATATTATGCAATAGATTCAACCCCTAAAAAAATATAAAATGAAAAAAAATTACTTAAATTTTAAAAAAGCTGTTTGCGGGCTTGCATTCGCTTTGGTTTTTGGGCATGCTAATTACAACGCGCAAGTTGTAACATACTCGTTTACATCATGTGGTATAACTGGCCCGAACGGACCCTCACAGGCCAATGCCAATACAGCTTACCTTGCAACTAACTTAAATGGTAGCGTGCAGGTTACTGCAGGTATTCAACAGTTTACAATTACTCAAGGCGGTATTTATCGTATTGTTGCCGCAGGTGCTTCAGGCGGAGGTACTAACTCTGGCTTTGGTAGCCGTGGTAGAGTTGTTCAGGCAGACGTGAATTTAACTGCGGGAACCGTTCTTAAAATTATGGTTGGTCAGCAAGGTCAAAAAGTAAATGGCTCATCTGGTGGTGGCGGTGGAAGTTTTATCGCTACTCTGGCTAACGTGCCTCTTGTTGTTGCCGGCGGTGGTGGTGGACATCTTAACCCACTTACTTCAGCAATCGGAAGCTCTGATGGTTCGTTTTCAAATGCAGGTCAAAACGCTGCTTGTGCAAGTGGTAATGGTGGTGCTGGTGGTGCTGGTGGAACAGGTTCCAACAATGGTTGGGGCGGCGGCGGCGGCGGCTTTAACAGCAATGGAACTGCCGCAGTGAATTGTGCAAATACAGGAGGTTCAGCTTTTGTAAATGGTGGTGTAGGTGGTGGAACCTGCAACAACACAATGGGCGGCTTTGGCGGCGGCGGTGGTACCCACGGTAACACAGGCGGCGGCGGCGGCGGCGGCGGATATTCCGGCGGTGGTGGTTCAAACCAAAACATAGGTAACAATGCCGGTGGTGGCGGTGGTAGCTTTACTCAAGCAGGTGCTACTAACGTGGCTGACTTAGGTTTGTCATTTGGTGATGGTTTTGTGAATATTACAAAAATGTGCAATATCAGTGTATCTGCGTCTCTTCCATCTTTTTGTATTGGTACTGCATCAACTACACTATCTACTGATGCTATCAGTGGTTATGTTTGGACTGTGGGAGCTACAACTGTAGGTGTTACGCAATCAATTACTGTTAGTCCGGCCGTTACGACTACTTATGTTTGTTCTGCTACAAGTAGTGCAAACTGTGTTGCTAGTTCGGCAATTGTAGTTACTGTTCATCCACTACCTACAATTAATACAGCTGTTAGCCCTGCTTTGTTATGTGTTGGTAGTACAGCTACCATGTCTGCAGCAGGAGCTGTGAGTTATACTTGGAGTTCAGGTGGTGCTCTTAACTCAGCCGTGAATACAGATGGACCAAGTGTTACTAAAACTTATACTGTTACCGGAGTAAGTTCAAACGGTTGTATCAATACACAAGTTGCTACTGTAGTTGTTAATACAATTACTTTGCCGGCAATAGCTCCTTCGGCTATTTGTGCAGGTAAACAAGCAACAATAACTGCTTCTGGAGCTGCATCCTATACTTGGAGTAATGGTAGCCCTTATGCAACAATATTTGTAAGTCCTGCCACTAACACAGTTTATACAGTTAATGGAGTGGACATTAATAATTGCCGTCAATCAACTACTGCGTCTGTTACTGTAAATGCACTTCCAGGAATAACTGGTTCTGCAAGTAAGAGCACAATTTGTAAAGGTGAGTCAGTAACTTTAAGTGCTAGTGGCGCTGCTACTTACGTTTGGAGTAATGGAATTGGAAGTGGTTCGCCATTAACAATTACACCGGCTTTAGATATTACTTATAACTATGTTGTAACTGGTACAGATGCAAGCAATTGTACTAATACTTTTGTAGTTCAAGTACAGGTTAGCAAATGTACAGGATTGGTAGACGGAAAAACATCTGGAACTGCTGTTGAGGTTTATCCAAATCCAACTAACGGTGTTTTCCATGTAAAAGTTTCTACTGTTTCTGCTAACACTTCAGTTAATGTTTACAATGCATTAGGTAAACTGGTGAAGAGCCAAATTGTATCTACTGATAACATCACTGTGGATATGCAAAACGAAGCAAGTGGAATCTACTTCGTAAATATTAATGAAAATAATAAAACGGTTTACACAACTAAAATTGTTAAACAATAAGGGTTTAAACTAATATAAAAAAAAGCCGCATCTATGTATGATGCGGCTTTTTTTTTGACTTTTTACAAGGCATATCTAAATGTTTTTTGACTAAACAGGTAGATGATTGTTTATTGCCCGAAAAAGCAACGGCTAAATTTGTCGAACTATAGCTGTCTCTCCATCGGTTACAACATTTTACACCGTTTTACTTAGAAATACGCTTCACTATGTTTCGAAATAAACTTTAAACGCAGATTGCCTACTAAAGGCGTGTAATCAAAACCAAAAGCCCGATAATCTCGATTGCTATCATGAAAACTTTTGCGAGTGAGGCATAGATACCACCGTGGTGAATCGCAAAAGTTACTGCCCCTTATTTTGAAGAACTTTTGGCTAGGAATTGAAGGTCTAATAACAAATTTGGCTTATATATGTCAATTATACTCTTCCTACTTTATTCGCAGCTTTAGTCTAAGTTTGATTTGGTGTGTGTTGGAAGTTTTTAAACATTACGTGGGACAGCGATAGTATTTATTGAGGTCCGTACACAAATGTTTTTGTTTTTTTTTAGAAATTAAAGGTACACTAGTACTTTGTTATTACTTTCTCACAAACCTCCCTATAAGCTTGAGATACTCCTCCGGTCCCATTTTTGAAGGAACTTCGCCGTGGTCAGCACCTGCAACCAGAAATTTTTCTTGATAAACTCCGGAATAATTTTTGTAAACAACTTCACCATGCGTTTTGTAGTTTAAGAAATTGTCATTCAAACCATGGATCCATAAGAAAGGCTGGCTTATTTTTTTTATTTCTTCAGCATTGTCAATTTTGATGTCAGAAATGTAATCGACGGGCATATTTAATCTCGATGCATCTTGAAGCATAACTGCAGCGCCAGCGAACGGGGCTTCTAAAATTAATTTGGAGGGAGTCATGCTTCTTGGTTTAGCGGTTAGTTCACAACTTGGAGCACTTCCCAAACTAAAACCGTAAATAATGAGTCGCTCGTTATTGAGCCCTTTTTCTTTAAGCCATTTCATAGCGGCGTCAACGTCCGAGTACAGACCCTCTTCGCTTGGTTTACCCTCGCTTAGCCCGTAACCTCTGTAATCCAACATCAAAACACCATAGCGGTTTTTACCATTAACATGCGCCAATAATTTAGCCCTTTGCCAATAAAAATCCATATGCCATTTATTACCATGACAATACAGTATCACGGTATCGGATTTTATTTTATTTACATCACCAATATAAATAGCTTTAATTGCGTTACTATTAGATTCGCCTGAATT
>CALMND010000393.1 GCA_937868565.1 uncultured Bacteroidota bacterium
TCTTCACAGACATGAGCTATAAGCGGGTCTATATAATGGCGGGTTTTATTTGCTTAGTTTGTAATGCTGTGTTCTCGCAGGACTACAAATTTAAAGACCTGGTGGAACAGTATAAATTTGAGGACACCTCTTTTTTTAAAACAGTAAAACCGGAAATAGAAAAAGAGCTCTTAACCGCACAAGGAAAAGAAAAGGTAATTGCTCACCTGGCTCTGGCACAAATTTTAACCAGCCGAAAACAGCATGAAAAAGCGCTTTCGAATTATTTTACCGCACTTAGTCTTGCCGGCCGCCTAAACGACAGGCTGATGTTATACCACTGTCATTTTAAAATTGGAAGTTATTATTACCTCACAGAATCATCCACACTTACAACCATTAAACATTTTTACACGGCAAAAAAACTCTACGAGGGAGATAAACACGACCTGGGTTATTTTACGCTACTGCGTCGTATTGGTTTTATTGAAATCGTGTCTGAAAATTTCGACCTGGCAGAAAAAACCTACCTGGAATTGATTTCGCTTTTACCCTACCTTAGTAAAAAGCCGGACGTTTCCTTTATTTATAATAATCTTGCAGACATTTATATCTCCGCCCGTAAATTTGAAAAAGGAAAAAGTAATTTAGACACAACTCTTAAACTAACTCTGCAAAGTGGCGACAGCACAGCCATTGCCCGCTGTTATGTTAATTATGGTAGCCTGTATCGTGAAAAAAAAGAATTTATACAGGCCCTGGAATATTATCAACTTGCATACCGCATACAAGCAAATAATAAACTAATAAGCAACGGTATGGAGTGTTTGGTTTACCAGGGGATGACCAATAAGCACTTGCATCGTTATGCCATGGCTGCTTCACAATTACAAACTGCCAATGATTATTGTGAGAAAACCAAACATGATGCCTTAAACATTATACTACTACCTCACCTGGCGGAGTGCTACGCCGCATTAAAACAACATGCACTAGCCTATAAAATGCAAAAGAGATTTTACGAACTTGACAAAGTTGTCGACGCTATATCTGAAAAGGGAACTATTAAGAAATACAATGACGAATTTGCCTTCGAAAAAAAACTAATAGAGGATAGCTTAAGGTACTCTAAAAAAAATCTGGAATTGGCTTTTGAGAATAAAAAACAATTGGCTTTGCAGGAACAGCAATATAAACAATGGATACTCATCATTTCGTTTTCTCTTGTTTTTATTTTAGCCATAAGCATAATTATTTACATTAATCAAAAGCAAAAGAACAAGCTCCGCTTAAAAATTTCTGAAATCAAGGCTCTTCAGTCTCAAATGAATCCCCATTTTATTTTTAACTCCCTGAATTCCGTGCTTGAGTTCATTAGCAAATCACAAACCAACGAAGCCATAAAATACCTCACACGTTTTTCGCGCCTCATACGTTTAGTGCTTGAGTTTTCGAACCGCAAAGCCATTTTAATTTCGGAAGAACTTGAAATGCTCAAATTGTATATGGAACTTGAAAATGTGAGAATGGAAATTCCTTTTAATTATAGCATTACAGTAGATGACACACTGGATGTGAGCGCGTATGAAATACCTGCCATGCTTTTGCAGCCATTCGTAGAAAATAGCATCATTCATGGAATACTAAATAAAGCCAAGCTTGCGGAACTGGAAGGCAAAGCTTACATGGGTGAGTTAAAAATAAATCTTTCAGCTACTGAAAACGATTTTAAATGTGTGGTGGAAGACAACGGAGTGGGCATGGAAAAAGCTCTGGAAATAAAAAATAAAAAATCGCACAACCACTTATCGCTGGGAATGCGCATTACTAAAAACAGGCTGGATTTGATCGGCGAAAAACAAGGCAGAATAGAATACTTTGACCTGAAAGATGAAAACGGAAACGCAAAGGGTACACGTGTTGAAATTTTAATACCTTTAACAGAAACATTCTGATATGATTACCGCAGTAATAATTGACGATGAAATAAAAAAGGCCAATTACCTCAAAGAAATGCTCGAAAGAAGCACTCCTTCGGTTATTTTAAAAGGTATTGCCACCAGCGCCGAAGAAGGCATAAAACTTATCATAAAGGAGCAACCACAGCTGTTGTTTTTAGATATTGAATTGCAAACCAGTACCGGTTTTGATTTGTTAAATCAATTAAAGGATCTTAATTTTTCGGTCGTATTTACCACGGCCCATCAGCACTATGCCCTTAAAGCCATTAAATTTGCTGCGCTTGATTTTTTACTAAAGCCCATAGATGAAGATGAACTGAAAGAAGCTGTGAACAAAGCCATAAAACAACAACAGGAGAATTCAACCAACCGCAACATTGAGTTGCTGATAAACAATCTGAACCAAAAAAACAACCAAAAAAAAATTGCCATCAGTACCAACGCTGGAATTATTGTTGTTGAAATTAAGAACATTATTTACTGCAAAGCCGATGGCCCTTACACCAAAATTTATGCTAACACAGGTGACTTGCTTAGTTCTACCAACTTAAAAGAATTTGAAAACCTTCTGGAAGAGTTCGGATTTTTCAGGCTGCACAAGTCTTACCTCGTAAACCTTGAAGAAATACGTAAGTATAAAAAATCGGAAGACGCTTTTGTTATCATGAGCAATGGTGA
Organism: uncultured Bacteroidota bacterium; assembly: GCA_937868565.1. Lineage (GTDB taxonomy): Bacteria > Bacteroidota > Bacteroidia > B-17B0 > Aurantibacillaceae > Aurantibacillus. Next base: position 2,619 of record CALMND010000393.1, read on the forward strand.
TACGGTTTATGTATCCGATAAAAAGAAAGAAGAACTCATCAGCCGTCTTTCTACTCAGGTTATTTTTGTGCCTTAATTTTTTACACAGGTTAACCAATTCCTCCTTTTCATTAATTGAGTCCGTTTAATGATTAAGTTTTTGTTAGCAGGAAAGGCCGTGTGACTACTTTTACTAAAATTAAATAAAACGGTAACAAAAATAGCTTTGGCATGAATGAACTAGTAAAACTAAAAAGCTCAATTATAGAATTGCCCTTCGCTGTCGTTACGTTCCGTAAAGAGGGTTACATTCACATACATTATAAGTACTATTGTCTCACTTTAGAAGATTGCAAAACTCTGTTTAGAGTCATTCATAAAAATTCGCCATGGGAAAAGTGCCCTGTATTAATCACGCAGCACGAACTGGCAACAGAGGACAAAGAGGCGCGTGAATACAATTTAAGGCAACATTTAACGAAAAACTGTACGGCTATTGCTTTTGTGCTGAATAATCTTGCACAACGGCTGGTATTTAATTTCTATAAACGAATTTTTCAATCAAATCGTCCCTCAAAATGTTTTTCTAATGTTGATTTGGCCATTGAATGGCTGAAGCCATTTACTTCACAAAACCGGGATTCAAAAGATTAATCCTGACAGGAATAAAAAACCCGGAATCATATTCTTAATGAAATTGTGGTTATTACCTTACGCATGCCTTATGCTCGCTCTTTGCACGATCGGTGTGACTCAGGAATGTGTGGGTTGCATTTATCGATCTTTTTTTTGGCTGATTTTCGTGAACTTAGAATGTTAATGGATACCTCCCTTAGATGCCCTCAACTGCAAAAACTGATCCTCTTTATCAATTAGAT
>CALMND010000394.1 GCA_937868565.1 uncultured Bacteroidota bacterium
TTTCACAGTATCAATACTGGTAGTAACTACACCCAGTTTTCTTTTGCGAATGTGTACTGTGTTTTTGCCGGCATTGGTTTTTATAAAATCGGATAATACTACCGGGGATGGATTTCCTCCCCCCCATTGGTAGCCTGATTTAGAAAAAACACCGCCTCCCCCAAAGGCATAAGGTTGATTTGGAACTTCATACATTGGACTGTTAACGCGAACATCAAAGGAATCATTCACCATCGATGGAATCAGGAAATTATTCAACTGCACCCTGAAATTAGCATCAAATTCATTAACATTTAACATTTGCTCCTGGGTTTCGCCTACCTTAATAAACCCCGATGTTTTTCCACCACATGGGTAAGTCTGTTGTATTCCGTAGGCACTGCTTATACCAAAATAATATTGATAACTACTGCCAGTTCTTAATTTTTCACGGTCAAAACTACACTGCCCCTTGGCATCTGTTGTTTTGCTATCTATTTCTTCACAGGAATAAGAGGCTCCAAAACTGCTTAATTTTCTTTTAACCAAAACTACTTTCGCATCAGCTATCGGCTCATTTAACGCGTAATTAAAAACCGTTACCTTGATAGTAGTTTTCTTCTTGCAGGTCAAACAAACTAAACACAGCACAAAAAATGAAAAATATTTTAGCAATTCCCTCATTGTAAAATAATTCTATCGGTTTGTTTCATATCGCCCGAAGTTACCGTGATATAATAAACACCTTTTGCATAGCCACTTAAATTTATTTTTGCCCGGTCTTTGGTAAATGTTCCTTTTTGCAATACCTTCCCTATTGCATCAAAGATAGTGAATTCAAAATCAACACTGCTTTTGGTATCGTAGTATATTTCCGAATTTGTGGGGTTTGGGTACAACATAATGAATTTGTCAGCTTTGTCCATATTTTTCCTTACAGCCCTATTGGCCGTTTTAGTGGAAATAATGGGTCTGGGATTTTGCCCTTCGGGGCTAGACGATGCGGTAGCAGGTGTTTTTAAGCCGTAAAAAAAAGGATTGCATAAATTGGGTGAGGTAGTAAAAACATAGGCTCTGAAAATACTGCCGTGTTTGGCACTAAAGCCGGGCCCTAGGGTAACACTGCTGGTGCCGTTATAATTGTCTGACCGCATGGTTACCACAGCCCCATCATCAATTATAAAATCGCCGGGCGAGCTTCTTTGTCTTGGGTATCGAATCTCCGAGTTCGGATCATTTGGGTTACTCAAGCGCTTGTAAATACCCTGATTCCCCGCCAATACGCAGTACCTCGCCTCAAAATCAGCATAATATTTATCCACCATATTCACCAGAGGTTGGTTGTTGTTATTACCACAGGTATAAAAATCGCCCTTCAGCGTTCGGTTGCTCAGGTATAAAGTTTGGGGTGCAATTTCCTCCACCAAAAACTGAGCGCTTTGAGGCGTAGGGTCTTCAATGTGCATGCTGTTATGGTTGTAGTTCAAATTATTAGCCGTATTTGCCCAGATGGCATCATAGGGTGTGTAGTCATAATGGTTAGCTGGGAAGGTTAAATGAGGGTATCCAAAGTCTTTAAAAGGAGAAGACGTAAAAACATTATTGTATTTATTTTGCTGCATTAAACGCAAACCTCCGTTTACATTGCCTGGTATAAGACTAAAGTCGGGGAAGCGTGGTATGTTATTTACTCCGGGCTGGTGTAAATCAAGAAGGCTTACCGTAGGTGCAAAACCATGTTGATTGTCGTTCCAATCAATCGAATTGCAATAAGCGAAAGCTGCTATATTTAAATCTCGTGAGGAGAGGGGTAATTTAGAGGCTAATAAAATGTGCGATGGCAGGGTGCTTCCCGGTACTTCATCATATGGCCTGTAGGAGCCAAAGTCTTTGTCGTTAATGTAATTATTTACAAAGTATTTCGGGTGTCCAAAGTTAATATGCCAGGAATAACCTGCGGTAAAAATGCTAAGGCCTGCCTTACACGTAAATGCGTTATTGTTAAAAGAACTTAGCACTCTTCCATTGGCTAATCGAAACACGGATACATTAGCTAAAAACCCTACCCCTGGGGGCACTACGTAGGTGCCAGGTCCAAATGGTATGCCTAAATTCGAGTTGGCGCACCAAGTAGTAGGCGATTGATTTTCAATCAAACTAATGTTGTTGGTGAGCAGCTGTCCAATGCCATCAGCACTGCCCTGACCCACGGCTATACGGTAACAATTAATCGGATAACTCCTTAAATTGGCGGGATAATGTGGTGGAGTAATTGCAAGGAGGTCGGCAAAATATTTATCGAAATCGGGGCTATGTCCTACATTCCAGGCGTTTCCGGGGACAGGGCTCATATTGGAGGTGTGATAAAAAGTGTTTTGTGTAGCTACACCCTTGTGATTTAACAAACCTAATGCTGAACTGCACATAATTGAGTTTAAGATATCGGCAGCGTTAGCTGGTAACAACGCCATACTTTTCTCAAAATCTAAAAACATTTGAAACCCAATGGGTGTGTTAGATCCTTGAGCTTCGTGTTCAAATGCCATCCAGATTTTGGTGCGATGCACTTTGTTTCGGCTATCGCATTTCCTTTTCCAGTTTTCATATTCCATAAGTAAAAGAGCCATTCGCGAAGTAAGAGCACCGGCACTGTAACCACCTATAACCAGTTCATGTTTTGCTCTTTTTATCTTCGTGGAATTGGGATAATTAGGATCCTCCGGGTCTAAAACTGCGCCTGGATTCGTAACGCCATCGGTTTCATTTAAGATGTGTCGATTAATGTCTTTAATAACCAAGGTAGCTAAAAAGGCATTGTTTTGCAATAAACTTATCCCATCTCTGAATCTCACAATCAGTATATCATAACCCTCTTGCCGTATTTGATCCAATAGGCGGTTACCATTATCTCCATAAGCATTACCCCCTTGAGCATTTTTCGAAAAATCGGTAAAAACTCCATTCATGGCCTCATAAGAACTACCCCGCCATCCCGCCAATGCTAAGATGGGGCCTGCATAATCATTCCACCAGTAATAATTGCCATTACTGGAAAGCGACTTGCCATTTTTGGGATTATAGCCCCCAAAAATAATCATGGGTTTTCGCAATTTTTTCGCCGTGTTTCCGCAACCATACCACACCCCAATTTCAACACCCCTGTGAGGCCAGTCACTCTCTTCATAGGTGTTATCGTCAAAAGGCTCAGAAAACTCGTATATTGGATAGGCGCCCAAAACCCCATTATCACTATTTGCCGTAATAGACCAGGTTTCGTCTGGTGCGGTATAATTTGTGGCAATTTTTTGGAGGCCTTCCTGAACATCTACAAATAATTCGCTACGGCTAAAAAGTGTATCACTGCTGTTATAAACAATTCGCGTGACAATTTTTTTAAACCCGTCGTTTGCGTATGTTGCCTGAAATGGATAATTCAAAATCACATTTCTATAACCCAAACCATCGTCTAAATCCACATCAATAGCTGTAATTGTTTTAGTGGTGTTCGTAAAAATGAATTCCGGTTTAAAAATGAAATGAGGATTTAAATTGCCAATTTCCAAATTAAGGGGGCAAGCCGAGAATAATTTTGAAGTCCTGTATATTTTTTGATAGTTTAAGGTGTTTTCAACGAAACTTTTGTTTGTCACTCCTATCCAATTGTTCGAAAATGCCGAATCCTTGAATGCTTGTCCGTTAATATGAACAAGGCCAAAAGGCAGTATATTATCATGTTCAAGCATAACGTTTTTCAAACTATCTAATTTTAGATAAGTAATGAAGCTATCGGGTCGGTAATAGCTGTTTCTTACAATATTTTGTATAAAGTACCACTCCAACATATTAAATGAGCTATCGTTTAGCTGACCATTTGCCGAATGGTATTTAAAAGGAAATGCGGTTTTATTAAATAAATAGCCAGAGGGATAATGCGATTTCGGAATTAACCCGAAAACAGATTCAATCGCTTCGGCATAACTCGCCTTATAGATGGTATCGTTTACTGGAGCAGGGGCGTAGGTGTAACTGCTTTGCGCTCCAATCAAAATGGAGATGAGGAGAAAAATGGGTAGAAGAATTTTAGTTTTCATAGGCGGCATTATTTTTAGTTGCCAAATCCGATTGTCATTCTCAACATTTTTAAGAATGAAAATGAGCTTATTTTTTGTTTTCTAGTTTTGCTATTTTCTTTTTCAAAACATCATTTTCTTTTTTTAATTCAATAACGTATAAAAAAAGTTCTTCTATCTTTTCCATTTGTTTAACCTGCATTTCTGCAACGTTAATACCATTAGCAGCTACTTCGGCTGCTGAGGGAATGTTAGGAAGATGTTTGGTTTGCTTCACAAATGTTTCGAGTTCGTTCAGCGTCTTTAATTTATAGCTTTTTTCAAACACGTAGTCAGGAAATGTAATATTAGTTGGCATCACATTAATTTCGCGCGCGTAAGCATAGCCATTTGCCTTCACTTTAAAGTTAATTTTTTGGCTTGCCTGATCAAATATTTCAAGAGCGTTGGGGTTAGAGTTTTGGTCTATATTAACGCAAAGGGCTGAGTTATTTGGAGCACCACTTTGCGTGCCAACCAGCACTTGATTTTCAACAGTGAGTCGGTTTTGAGTTAAAATCATATAAGTACTGTTTCCATCACCCCATTTTTGAATGTTTTGGCCGGGTAGCCTTTCCCACCAGGTGAGCGTATTAAACGCCGGAATTAAGTAGGATAGGTCAACAGACAGGGCATCGTGCAACGCATAGTCTTCCCAGCCGTTTTGACTGCTAGTGGCTCTATATACCCATTCGTTGTGTTTAAAGTCGTTTTGTACCTTCGCCCGGAAAGATGAAAGTAGTTTTGCATGCTGCCCTCCTTGTTGGGCAGAAACGGGATTAGTTTCCAATACTTCGAATTTGGCAACGGGGTTCGATTCGCTGATTCCTACCTTCGTGCTTGGTTTTATCCACATGGTGTTAAGGTTGTTTGATTTTAAAATAAAATCATAATTGTTACAGGTACCAATATTGCCTTGTACCGTTGGCGGCGGTGGTGAACCTAATGTTACCGCGGTAGGTGTCACGTAACTAATATTATTTCCTCCGAGCCACCAACTGGTGGTTGGCTCAATACAAGCCGTTGACTCCGCGCCATTTAATGTCGGAGATAGAGCCCCTTCTTGCGAATAATTGAAAAATGGCCGTAATAGTGCCAGTGTGCAAAAACAAAGTTGAAGTAATTTTTTCATAGTTATTAAATTTTATAAAATAGTGCTTGAGTTCTTGATTGAGTTCTTGCCCAAATTTAAGACAGCGGAAAACAAACTGCATTTAATTTTTACGCCGTAAACTAATTTTATTCGCCGTATTTCGAGCCCTCAAATTTTAATTCAATAAAATTCAATATCTTAGCTAGTAAGTTTTACGTCGTAAAAAAGTATATGATAACCCAATTGGATTTATTTTACGCTGAAAGATTTGCGTTTTTGATAACAAGTAGGAACTTGTTACAGAAACAAGTTGAGTCTATAACGGGTATTCCGCAACGAACCATTAGCAAATTAATTGGCGGTCATGAGCATTTTACAAACGATATTATTACCACTATTTGTAATGGCATGGAAATAAGCCTGAATGAGTTTTTTCTCATACAGGATTCTAACAGTGCGCTGCTTGCATCAAAAATAAATCAAAATGGTAACAATAAAGATATCATGGATTCTGAAGTTGTAAATGCACTAGTGGCTTCTAAAAACGAGACTATAGAGGTGCTACACAAAACCATTCAGAGCAAGGATGAAACAATAGTTGCACGTGATCTGATTATCGAAAAACTGATGACCATTGACAAGATGAAAGATGCCGAAATAACAGACCTTAAAAGAAAGGTTCAACTCCTTAAGGACAAATTAGACGGGAAACATAGTACGCCCTCTTAATATCTATATTACAAAAAATCGTAAAAATTAGTTTTCAATACTCCTAAATATACAAGACCCTTTGTTCATCTATTAATATTTAGAAATTACCCCTCATTACTCTTTAATACAACCACCCTAATTTCAAATTAATCGCCACCCACCCTCGATGGTTACTTCTCGACAACTTGTGCACATAACACATTCTCTGGCTCCACTATGAACTGTAAAACTATCGGTTTTAACGCTGTTAAAAGTTATTTCCTTATGAACTCCGTCAATTTTTACTTTAAAGGTGTGCGCTTTACCAGCTTTGTTATAATAACGAAAGCATACCGCACCAAAAGAGTTCTCAACAAAGGCAAAAAATACAGCTAATGATACGATTAGTTTTTTCATGTTTAGTTAATATTTATGGAAGCCAAAGAAAAAGGGACAGTAAGTACGTCAACCGAAAATTTTAGCTGCAAAAGCAATACTCGCTACTGAAATTTTTATTTCTTCTTCCTCGTTCAAGGCCAGCCAGGCAGCCTCAATTGTGGCACCTGTGGTGATAACGTCGTCAACCAATAAAACATCCTTATTTTTCAAAACTCCCTTTTGCGTTAATTTAAAAATGCCCTCCACGTTTTCCCAGCGTTCATATTTTTTCTTTTTTGTTTGGGTGGACGTTTCTATTACCCTTTCTATGAGATCGTTTTTCAAAGGTACCTGTAAACTCTCTGAAAGTCCTTTTGCGAAATATTCACTCTGATTATAACCTCTGCTTTTAATTTTTTTGATGTGTAAAGGCACCGGTATAATTGTATCAAAATTTGAAACAAAACCTTCAGCCTTTAAATTTTTGCCAAGCAGATTTCCTAAAAATGTGGCCATCTCTTTTTGTCCCTCGTATTTTATGGCGTGAAGCAACTTTTGTACCCTTCCGCTTTTTTCATACCGATATAAACTGATAACATGGTTGAGCATTAGCCTTCCGGCAAACACCAGGTTTAATTCGCTGTCATTTTGATTGTGATAGTTGCCTCTGGGCAAGTCAATCAAACAATAATTACACAGGTAATTTTCATGCTGCAAAAGAGCATGTTTGCAGGCTTCACAATGCCTTGGATAAATTAATGACAAGAAATCGTTAATAAGTGTCATACCCGAAGTACTAATTTAAGCCTTTTGTGTCTTATTTTTGACTCATGAGTGAAGAAAAAGAAAAATCCGAAAAACGAAGAGGCCTTATTTTTTGGTCAATAATTGTTCTTTTACTAGGAACTAATTTGGTTACTGCCTGGTTATTGTACAAAGAAAAAAATGAGGTGATTAAGGAAAAAATCATTACTCAAAAGGTATTGGTAGAGCGGGACAATGTTCAATCGGATTTGGTAGCCTTGCAAAAAGAATATGAGACTATTCAGGCAACCGACGCTGCCATGCAAAAGGACATTGATGAGAAAAAGGCCAGAATAGCTGAATTGATAAAGGAGGCCGAAAAACATAAAGGAGACGCCTACATTATTTCTAAACTTCGTAAAGAAACCGAAACGCTGCGGGATATTATGAAGGGTTATGTTAGAACCATTGATTCGTTACACACACTGAACCAAAATTTGGTAGCAGAAAAGAAAACGGTGTTAAAACAACTGGGTGTTGAAAAGGAAAAACAAACGACGTTAATAAAGGAGAAAGACGAATTAAAATCAACCATTGCAAAGGGAAGTGTTTTAAGTTGCTTTAATGTGGCGGCTAAAGGAGTTTTTTATAAGCGAGGTGGTAAAAAAGAAGTTGAGACCACAAAAGCGCGTAAAGCCCAAAAAATCAAAGTAAGTTTTAGTTTGGGAGAAAATAAAATAGCAAAGGCCGGTGAAAAAACCGTTTTTATTCGGGTGATGACACCCGATGGAAAAGAAATGGCTAAGGGTTATGACGATAATTACAAATTTACCTTTAATAAAAGTTCGGGCTATTTTGCCGGAAAAGAAACCTTGAATTACGCCAACGCTGAAATTAGTGGGGTGACTTATTGCGAAGGTCAGGGTGAAATGGTGCCGGGCAATTATATTATTGAAATAACCTGTGATGAAGTAGTAATAGGGAATACCAGTCTTAAATTGGACTAAATTTATGCTGGATTAACATTCGAAAAAACACTATCTTTGTTGCTGATTCAATAAATCCTAGCACCATGAAAAATTCAATCTTTACATGTATTCTTTGTTTGCTGTTTTTTACAAACAGTTTTTCTCAAAGTATCACCAGGCTTTTAGCCGCCTCACCTTTTGATAATGTCCTGAGGATACTCGACAGCTCGAACTATACACAACTTAGCACGAAGAACATCGTGAGCAATATTGGTAGTGTAAGTGGTGTTTTTGGTCTGGCAAAACGGCCTTCTACAGGAGTTTATTATACTATTTTTAACTTTGCCGGCAACCGCTACTTAGGTACTATGAATCTTAATACCGGTTCTATTACTGCGGTTGGTAATCTGAATGATAATTTTTCGCAATTAACCATTAATGGTAATAACACCCTGCTTGGCGTTACAGGCAGTGGTGCTGCGGTTCCTAACACTGTTTACAGAATTAACCCGACCAATGCTGCAAAAACCAGTATTGGTGTAGTACCTTCTGGAAACGGACAGGTTATTTGTTATAACCCTTCTAATAATAGAGTTTATCACTGGACTCAAAGTTATCCTTATAATCTCACCTCTTTTGATACTCTTTTCAGTTCTCCAATTGCTATCCCCGGTTCAAATAGCGGGGAATTAATGGGAGCCGTATATAAAACCAGTAACTCTTTTGTAACCTATGATTGGGATCAAAATTTCATGAAAGTACACGGAGGTGGAAACACTTCAGGTCAGGTTGCTTTTATGACGCAAAGCATGAAAGCGTTGGCCTATGTTACCTGCTCCAGAACCATTGCAGCGACATCTGCTTCGGTGTGTGCAAATGGGGCAATTACATTCACTATGAGTGGAAGTTCCGGTGCGACCTATCAATGGTTTAAAAATGGAGTTTTAATCCCGGGTGCAACCAGCATTACTTATTCTACTCTGGGAGGCGGATATTTTAAATGTAGTATTACCGACGTTTGTGGCACCGATTCATTAGCCCCTGGTAAAAATATTTTCGTATTATCTACTCCAACGGTAGCCATCACTGGACCTTCTGTTGCTTGCGTTGGTCAAACGGTTCAATTAGTCGGTTCATCTGGAGGAAGCAGTCAGTGGTATAAAAACGGTGTTTTGATTGCAGGAGCTACCACCAACTCTTATGTGGTGAGTGTGCCTGGCACCTACAACATGATTAAAGTTAATCTTAATGCCTGTCAGGATTCTGCCCAAAGTGGTAAAGCGGTTACTTTTTTATCCAATCCAACGGTGTCAATACTTGGTCCTTCTTCGGTTTGTTCGGGAGCTAGCACTTCATATACCGCTAATGGTGCGGGAACATATACCTGGAGTAATCTAGCAACGGGTAATGTCGTTACTTTTACCCCTGCTACCTCAACAAGTTATTCGGTAATTGGTGCTAATGCTGGGGTATGTTTTGGTACAGCCGTTATTTCTGTGAGTGTTGTTCCCTCCCCTGTAATTAATATCGCGTCTTCCTCAAGCGTAGTATGTCTTAACAGCACAAGTGCAACCCTCATAGGTTCTGGAGGCTTAACCTATACCTGGCTGCCCGGTGGTGCAAATACAAATAGCATTTCCGTGTCACCGGTTTCCAATACAACTTATACTTTAATTGGTGCCGATGCCGCTGGATGTAAAAACTCTTCCACACTTCCTTTAACCGTAGCTAATTTGCCAACCGTTACGGCTGCTGCCGCATTTAGCGTGGTCTGCCCAAATGAACCCGCAAGATTAACTGCAGGAGGGGCATTAAGTTATTCATGGAATACCGGAGCTACTACTTCCAGCATTATCGTGACAAGCTCAGTAACTTCAATTTACACGGTTACAGGCACTGATGCTAATGGCTGTTCGGCCACTAAAACTGTTCAGATAAAGGTGTCCGCCTCCTGTGTTGGTATTAATGAGTTAAATAGTAATCCTAATTACGAAATGAGACTATCTCCCAATCCTACAAATGGTGAGCTAACTATTGAAAGTGAAGATAAAATAAAATCGGTTGAGGTGTACGACCTCGCAGGCAAACTTTTACATAAAGAAATTGTAACTCCGGTTTATCAACATCAAATTAATCTTAGCTTTTTAAACAATTCCATTTACCTGATTCGCGTCACTCATCTATCAGGAAAAATAAATGAAAGCAAGCTTATAGTTGACAAATAGCTATTCTTTATTGTCACATCAAAAAAGGGGAGCAAAACTCCCTTTTTTTGTTTACAGATATAAAAAAATAAACTTGTAAAAGTTTAATATCGGAAATTCGTTCGAATAGAAGAATGGAAAGAAAAGTACTTTCTAAGACAACCTGCTAAATTTAAGACCTGAGATAACAAACTTTTTATTGACGCAAAAGAAATGAGTTTGTGATTTTAACGCTGACCTAGCGAGCCTTATTTTTTTTGAACAGTGTATTAATGATTAAAACTGAAATAAGGTTTGACATTTCCTGAAGTAAAATTTTAAATTTCATTTTACTAAATACCACATTGGATTTTAATTGAACAGCTGCCGTTCCTAATGAAATTTTAGGGTTTCTGGACGCCAGGTAGATAAATTCGAAATCAAATAAATACCTGTTTACAGTTGTAGTTAAAAATATCTCCTTTCCCTTTCTGTTAAACCCTTTAAGACCGCATTGTGTATCCTCAACTTTCATGTTAAGAATTCTACTAATAAAAAAACGAAAAGTCATCGAAAGTATCTTCCTAAAATAGGTCATTTTTTGCTTATAATAAACTTCATCTCGAAAGCCGGCAATTACATCGAATTCATTTTTTAACAATAGCTTAATCAAATTAATCATTGAGCTATTTGTAAAAGGAAAGTCTATATCTGTATAAACAACGTAATCAGATTTAGATGCTGAAACGCCTGTGCGGAGCGCTTTCCCTTTTCCCGCATTCTGAGAATAAGAAATGCACTGAATAGAAAGGTTTTGGTTTGTAAGAAAATTAACACCATTTTGAACAACAGAACCGGTGGTGCCATCGTTTACGATAATATATTTTAAATTCCAAAATTTAGAGGCTTCGCTATTAAATTCTACAAGACCTAAATACCAATTCTCCGTTGGAGCGTAGCAAGGCAGTACAATATCTATTTCCATGTGGGTGTTCAATTTCTATTTAGTGCCTAGATTCTATTAAATTTATTTCAATTTGTAAACTAGCAACCCTCTGTGATACAGAATTATTTTTGACGAGAGGTCATACGGATATAGCTTCCTGAATTTTGAAGAATCTGTTACAACAAGGTATTTGGATTCCGGCCTAGCAATTATAGAGGCCAATGCATTTTCCGTTGTGCCGGTATTTATTGGGTAGCCTATTTGGTCCATCAGATACAAATCATTGCAAAAAGTTTCGTCAAAAGCAGCTAGTGTAACATCGGTTCTTTTGATGCCCGCCATTCTCAGTTTTGGTTCTAAGTCATAAAACGATCTTTCAACATAAGACCAATACAAGCTTTCGCTGCTGTACCGTTCGTTGTAGTTTAATTTGCAATTTTTTAAACACTCTTTCAGGTTGAAGAACAGGGTTACGAAAAGCAGAACTTTAAATGTTATAAAGTGGGTGTTCGCCAATTTCGTAATAACATTGGCAAACGAAAGCAGTAAAAAGAAAACAGAAGGAATTATGGTAATAATATAGTAGTCGTGATTAATAAACTGGCCGGCAAATAAAATTACGTAACAAGCGCTGCCTAAAATATATAACAAGGTGATGGTAACCAGGAGCTTGTTGGCAAATTTATATAAAACAGAAATAAGGAGCAAAGCGCCAATCAATAATACATAACTTTCATAAGAATAATATTGATAGAGCCAAAAATTTTTGACAGCGGGAATCAACTTTTCCATTACATTGAAATCCACACTTAAGGGCCGTAAACAAAATGTTTCATTTTCATACTTTATGGCTAGCCAATTTGCATATAAGTACCAGCTTAGAACTATTGCGAAACTCAAAATGATCTTAACTAAAACAGTACGAGGTGACGCTAACAGAAAAATTTTTCCGGTACTTTTAAAAAATTTGAGACGATCCAGAATCAGAATACAAATAATAATAATCAGACAAATTAATGCAACGGCTTTAAGCAAAGCAGCGACTGTAGCACAAAGAATGAATATATTAAAGTCCCTTTTTTGGTTTGAATCCAAGAACTTAAAGAAGAAGTACCATGCCATTAGAACAAATCCAACGCTTGGCGCATCGGGCAAGAAATTAGGACTATAAAACAGAAGAACCGGGGAAACAAATGCACATAAAATAGTTGCAAGAGAAATAAATGGATTGCCAAGAAATTTATTGACCAGTAAGAAGAAAAAGAAGATGCCAAGGGTGACAATGGAAAGGCTAATAACACGCAAATAAATCTCGTTGAAACCGAATAATTTGTAACATACCGCAGCTGAATAATAAATAATAGGAAATTCTACTCCTGTTATTCCTCCGTTTTTTGTATAGTTCTGTGTTCTTGGAAGAAAAAAGTTCATATTATCCCGATAATAACTTTGAGCAATGGAAGCCCTTTGGCATTGCGCCCAGGAATGCACCGAGCAAGGTCGCCGGTCAAGATATTTATAAACTCCCAAATAGGAATAAAATGCATGTATACCAAGCACAAATAAGCCAATACTAACTATGAGTTTGAGATTTTTTTTTCGAATCGAAAAATAATCGGAAAAATCAACCAACTTTTCATTAAATAGTTTAAGAAAATGCAGTGCTTTTTTCACGGGTTAATTTCTTTAATTTTAATACTAAGTGTGTCTATGTCAAAAACTTCAGAATCTGAGGTTCCAAGATTCGCAAAAGCGGTAAATTTTTGGTAATTCTTCCATTGGTAGTCTGATTTAATATAAACAGAGTCTTTGAAATGACACCAAGTGTTTAGCTCCTTATAAAAATAAGACAAAGGGATATATCTCCAGCACAATTGTTCCTTTTTTGAATTGACCCCCTGAATTACGATACCCGAGTTTGAATGTGCGTAATTGGATCTGATGCGCCCCTCCAAAATAACGTAAAATCTTCTGTCAGTTTTAGACTCGGGGATCGCACAATTAACGCGTAAACCGCTGGTGTTTGGCTTACTTAATCTTGAGTAAAACGTTTGTGATTTAGCGTCTAATATCACTGAATCATTTATGTTGTCGCTATTTTTTTTTGCGACCACCCTGTTGCTCCCAACCTCACGGTATATATCGCCGCACGAAACTAGCAGAACAGACAAACTCAATAAAAATAATTTTCTGAAAGGGCAAAAATTATTAAATAACCATT
>CALMND010000395.1 GCA_937868565.1 uncultured Bacteroidota bacterium
AGAAACATTATTTACCTTATTTTTAATTTTTAAATATTTAATACAAAATCATGAAAAAACTAACGTGTTTTTTAATTGGGACTCTCCTTATTCAAAATCTTTTTGCTCAGGATTGGCCTAGCTTAATGCAAGCCACTAATGGTAATTTTTATACGGTGCAAAAAGCGTTTAACGACTATTGGGAACGTAACGACAAAAGCCAAAAGGGACGTGGATATGGGGTTTTTAAGCGTTGGGAATATCATGTGGCTCCGCGTGTTTATCCATCTGGTGATCTTTCCTTGTTGAGTGATAACGCTAATAACTTTCAAAGATTTCTTCAAAATAATCCACCCGCCAACAATGGAAAACAAATTGGGCAAGGTGCTTTAATAGCCTCATCCACTTGGTCTTTAGTAGGCCCAATTGGGGCTATGACAGGTTCTAACACCGGTGGTTTACCGCACAAAGCCGGACGTATTAACTTTATAACTTTTCACCCAACAAATCCAAGTAACTACTGGACAGGTGCCCCCGCGGGCGGTTTATGGCAGACAACAAATAACGGATCCACTTGGACAACAAATACCGATTTTTTAACCGTAATTGGCTGCTCCGATTTAGCGGTTGACCCCACTAATACCATGGTACTATACATGGCAACAGGTGATGGCGATGCGGGTGATACCCCAAGTATCGGTGTACTAAAATCTACCAATGGTGGAGCTACTTGGGCTGTTACTGGACTTACTGCTATTCCAAGCACTAACTTATTAATACGCCGTTTAATTATTAATCCCACAAACCCTCAAATAGTATTAGCAGCCACCAACGGCGGAATTTATCGTACCACTAATGGCGGAACAAACTGGTCGGTGGTAAGCGGAATTAACGCTTACGATTTAGAATTTAAACCCGGCGATCCAAATACAGTTTATGCTTCTGGAGCTTATTTCTATCTTTCCACTAACGGTGGTGCAAGCTTTGTTCAAATAACTTCAGGAATTGCCACAACCGGCAGTAACCGTATGGCCATTGCAGTTACTACAAATTCTACGGGAGCAAATTATGTTTATGCCTTAGCTAGCGCATCTTCTAGTTCTAGTTTGTTAGGAGTTTATCGCTCCACAAATAGTGGTGTTACTTTTTCTCTAATGGCCAATACGCCTAATATGTTAGGAAACTCCTGTGCAGGAACAAGTGCAGGTGGACAAGGTTGGTATGATTTAGCCATAGCCGCTTCCCCATTAAATGCCGATGAAGTTGTTATAGGGGGCGTTAATCATTGGAGAAGTATGAATGGCGGTGTTAACTGGACAAACATTGGTTGCTGGAATAGTATTGGTGCTAGCCCGCCTTTTGTGCATGCAGACGTTCATGAGCTTGAATATAATGCCAATGGAGTTTTATATTCGGCCAATGATGGTGGGGTTTGCGAGTATAATGGAACAGCATGGATTGATAGAACGGGAAACCAAAACATTTCCCAGATTTATAGAATTGGTATATCCTCCTTATCACCTAATCTATGGATTACCGGTCATCAAGACAATGGCTCGAATATTTACAACGGAGTTACGTATTCTGCGAGATATGGCGGTGATGGCATGGATTGTTTTGTGGATAGGACGAATAACAGTAATATATTTGCCTCATCCCAAAATGGAGGTTTGGTTAGATCAACTAACGGAGGAACTTCTTGGTTCTCTGCTAATACCGGCATTACTGGTACTCCGGCTTGGCTATGCCCATGGAAACAAAATCCGCAAAACGCCAATTTTATTTATGCCGGATATAATACCATTTGGTCTTCCTCTAATCTTGGTGTAAGTTGGACAAGTTTAGCGCCGATAACACCAACAGCCGGCTCAATTATAGAATTTGCCATTGCCCCTACTAATAGTTTGGTGATGTATGTTTTAAAATCTAGCGGAGTATTTTTAACCCAAAATGGAGGCACAAGTTGGACAAACATTACAGGTATTATACCTGTTGGCTCAGGAGTTCCTAACTATGTGGTCGTTGACGCCACCGATCCAAATACCGCATGGGTAACATTAAGTGGTTATTCAGCTGCCAATAAAGTTTTTATGACAACCAATGCAGGTGCTAATTGGACAAACGTAACTGCTAACTTACCCAATTTACCTGCTAACTGTATTGTTTATGAACCCGGAACAAACGACCGCATTTATGTGGGTATGGATGTTGGTGTTTACTATAAGGATAATTCAGGTCCTAACTGGACTTTATATAACACAGGGCTGCCAAATACTGTTATTTTTGATTTGGAAATTTCACCAGCAGCACCAGGAAAAATTAGAGCAGCTACCTATGGCAGAGGGGTTTATGAAGTGGATGTAGTAGCATGTGCGGTTAACCCGACAGTTTCAGTAATTAATCAAACAATTTGTCCGGGCGGTACAGCTACTCTAAGTGCCTCAGGAGCTTCGGTATATGCTTGGAGTAATGGCTCTAGCTCGGCCTCTATCGTCGTTTCGCCGAGTGTTAATTCAGTTTATACTGTAACAGGTTCGGTTGGAGCATGCAGTGACACAAAAACTGTAAGTGTCACTGTAACCCCTGCTCCCTCAATTAGCATAACTTCAAATCCTGTTGCGATTTGTGGCGGCGGCTCCACAACCCTTACAGCAAGTGGAGCAAGCTCCTACACGTGGAACACGGGTTCTAATGCGGTAAGTATTGTTGTTAGCCCAAGTATTAATACGAGCTACACTGTTGTTGGTTCAAATGGTGTATGTAGCAGCTTTGCTTTAAAAACAGTTTCGATCAGCTCAAATCCTACTATAACAGCAAACAATCAAACCGTTTGCATTGGAGGTACTGCTATACTTTCTCCATCTGGTGCGATAACATATACCTGGAATACCGGTGCCAACACCCCTACTATCGCTGTTTCTCCGAGTGTTAACACCGTATATACGGTTAGTGGAAGCAATGCCGCGGGATGCAGCTCGACCAAAACAATTAATGTAACCATAGGCGGAAGCTTACCAGTATCAATTAGCAACTTAACACTGTGTGCGGGAAGTTCTGGAACTATAACCGCATCGGGCGCAACTAACTACACATGGAATACCGGAGCTAATGGGTCAGGAATTGTAGTTAATCCAAGTGTTACAACAAATTATTCCGTCGTAGGATCTAATGGTTCATGCAGTGGTAGTGCTAGTGTAACTGTTGTGGTAAATGCCGTTCCGGTATTAACAATTACAAGTTCTGCGCCCGGCAATATTGTTTGTACAGGATCAAACATAACATTTACCGCGTCAGGAGCTTGTAGCTACACCTGGTCTGGAGGAATTACGAATGCTGTCCCTTTTTCCCCAATTACTTCGGGCGTGTATACTGTATTTGCAAGCGCTTGCATAAATGGATGTGCTTCTAGCAAAACTATTGCGATAACTGTTGTTCCTAATCCAACGGTCTCAGTAAACAATCAAACTATTTGTGCGGGTGGTGCGGCTACACTTATTGCTTCTGGCGCATCTACATATTCGTGGAGCACGGGTGCTACAAGTTCTTTAATAGTAGTCTCTCCAACAGCTAATGTTGTTTACACTGTAACTGGAAACAGTTCCGGATGTAGCAATACTAAAACCGTTAGTGTAACCCTGGGTGGAAATCTTTCTTTATCTGTGAATAGTCTTTCGCTCTGCGCCGGTAGTTTCGGAACCTTAACCGCTTCTGGTGCAATTAACTATACCTGGAGCACAGGGGCAAATGGCTCTGGAATTGTGGTGAACCCAAGTATCACTACCACCTACTCGGTTATCGGATCTAATGGAGCATGTACGGGAAATACGCTTGTGACTGTTTCAGTTACCCCGACTCCTACAATCAGTGCGAGTGCATCCCCGGGTGGAACTGTTTGTTCAGGAACTTCGGTGACCGTGACGCCAAGTGGAGGCTGTACTTACACCATTTCCGGAGCATTTGGCTTTGTTGTTACACCAACGGTATCAACCACCTATACGATTTCTGGTTCTTGCTTCGGCTGCATAGGCTCCAGTACGCTAAGTATTCCGGTTCAACAACCATCTACTTTAAATATTACTGCTTCTTCCTCATCCATTTGTGCGGGCTCGTCTGCAACGCTTATTGCCAGTGGTTCTCCGACTTATTCCTGGAGCAACGGTGCATCAGGAAGTGTCATCGTTGTAAGTCCAAGTGTTACAACTAGCTACTCGGTGATTGGTTCGGGTGGAATATGTAACAGTTCGGGAACTAAACTTGTCACCGTTGTTCAACCTCCCGTAATTAGTGTGAACAATCAAACAATTTGCTCTGGTTCAACTGCTACTTTAATTGCTTCCGGCGCTTCTGGTTATAACTGGAGTACTGGCTCCACACTTGCTTCGATAGTTGTATCCCCTTCTGTTAGTACTATTTATACCGTAACCGGAAACAATGCAGGCTGTGTCAATACTAAAACCGCTAGTGTTACGATTGGTTCTTCTTTATCCATTTTTGTTACTGCAAGCCCAACAGCTGTTTGTGTAGGAGGATCTGTTTTTCTTTTAGCTTCAGGCGCGAATTCTTATACATGGAGCACAGGAGCAAATTCTCCTTCTATTCTGGTTAGCCCAAGCGTCGCTACTACCTACTCTATTCTTGGAGCCAGTGGTTCCTGTACAGGGGCAGCCGTTAAAAGTATTTCGATAAGCCCCAACCCCACACTTACGGTTGCTTCCTCCCCTAGTGGTACTTTATGTGCAGGTTCAAGTGTTACTTTAATTGCTGCTGGTGCTGGTACTTATTCCTGGAGTAATGGATCAAGTGGCGCTTCTATTGTTGTAACTCCTACTGCTAATAGTATTTATTCTGTTGTTGGTTCTAACGGTGCTTGCAGTGTTACTCAAAGCATCTCAGTAGCGGTGGGTATCGGTAATCTTAATCTTTCTGTAAGTGCTAATCCTCCGAGTATTTGTGCCGGCGGTTCTGCCACATTAATGGCGAGCGGTGCTAATTCTTATTCATGGAGTAATGGAGCTACCGGTTCTGTTATTGTGGTGAACCCGAGTATAACTTCCACTTATTCCTTAACAGGAAGTAATGGGGCTTGTACTGGGAATGCAGCAACAACCATCAGCGTCAGTCCTGCACCAGCTTTAAATGTGAGTGTAAGTCCTTCCCAAACCCTTTGTCTTGGTAAAACCGCCACTTTAACGGCGAGCGGAAATTACTCTACTTTTACCTGGACGAGTCCTAACATTTCCGGCCCATCGATAGTAGTTACTCCAACAGCCTCAACCCTCTACACCGTTTATGCTTCCGGAGGGCAAAGTGGTTGCAACTCTAACACCGTTGTTTCCATCACTTTGGGTTCAAATCCTGTTTCAGTAATAACTACTACCAATCCTAATTGTTCGAATCCATGCACGGGTGTTATTAACGCAGCTTCCACAGGGGGTGCGGCTCCATACAGTTACAGTATTTCTAGTAATACCTGCACTCTATTGCCTTGTTCTAATTTATGCCAGGGGCTTTATACGCTTTATACTATTGATGCGAACGGTTGTAGTTCTTTTAATATCTTCTCCATAGCCTGCACCGGTATTTCGACAGGATTACCTAGCGGTTCTCAAAATGAAAATGAGACTATTTTTGTGTACCCTAATCCGGCTCATGATAAACTAAATATTGAGTTTAAGGGCGGTAAATTTAATTATGTGCTTTACAATAGTTTGGGTCAATTAGTTTCGTATGGAAGTCCTGTACAAAATACTACGTCTATTGATTTAACAACTTTTGCTAAGGGAATTTATCTATTACAGATTCACACAGGTAATAACAAAACTATAAAGAAAATAATTGTGGAGTAATAACGGCTGATTCTACGACAAATCGGAAACAAACGTGTAATCAATTTCATTCATGCATTTAAAATGCCCTTTGGGGCATTTTTTATATCCTAATTTAGAACAAGGCCGGCACGCCAAACCGCTGATTTCTAAAATTACATTTTCAGAATTTGCCAAATAAGGGGTCATGCCGAATTGCGGAATTGTATTTCCCCAAACCGATACAATTCGCTTTTTAAAAGCAGCTGCTATATGCATTAAACCTGTATCAGGGGTAATAATCCACTCCGCCTGTTGTATCACAGATGCGCTTTGATTGAGAGATAAAATCCCACACAAATTTATGAGACCTTTTGTTTTTCCCTTTAATAACCTAGCTTGCTCCCTATCCTCTTTACCACCTAACAGAACCAAAGGCAATTGAGATTTTTCACATATTTCTTCCAACTTATTTAAAGGTATTTGTTTAGTATAATACGAACCGCCCACGACTAAAACAATATACTTTTTATTAAATCCCATTGACCAATAATCAGTCATATTTACTTTATCCTTTTCGGAAATAAAATAATCTAATCCTTTCTGATCATTTACGATTCCAAGTTTTGAAACTGTCTCGAAATAACGATCAACAATATGTTTAGCCGGAAGAATCCCAGTATTCTTAAACTTAACAGCGACAAGCTTTTCCAAATTCAGTTTATTGAAAGAGTAACTCTTAATACCTAATTTTTGTTTTAAACGAAAACGTCTAAGGTTCTTATGCAAATCTATGACAAGGTCATATTTCTCCTCTTTTAGTTCTGGAACTAATTCAGAAATATCCGCCTTAAACGTATAAAGTTTGTCGATGTAGGGATTCTGACTCAACACGTCACTAAAATTTTTTTTGGTTACAAAATGAATTTCTACGTTCGCTAACTGCTGTTTGACGCAGCGAATAACGGGCGTGGCGAGAACGATGTCGCCAATAGAACTAAAACGGACTATGAGTATTTTTTTTATTTCCAATTAACTTGCACTTTGCCTTTCATCAGGCTTGTGATATAGCCTATTAAAGTATGAATTTAAAAAAATAGCGCCTAAAATTATTACTACCCCTATATAAAAAGCCGGCTTTAACTCCTTATTCTCATGAAAAAATAGAATTGCCCAAATAATTCCATAGACAGTTTCCAAATTAACAGTTAATACAATCGTATAGGGGCTTATATATTTCGCCAGATCAACTGAAGTGATAAAAGGAAAGACTGTACAAACAAGACTTAGTAACAAAAGGCCAATAATGGAAGGTGAATCCAATGAAAAAAATGATGATGAAAAATCTCCTTTAAAGGAAATGTAAATTGTAAGACCAATTAGCGCGGCGCTCAATTCGTAAAAACTTATAATTCCCGGTTTTAACTTATGAGAAAATATTCCATTGAGAACACCAAATAACGAAGAGGTAAATGCGGCAGCTATTCCTAATAGAATTCCCAGCCAAAATTGTGTTTCAATCGAAAATATCATGGCAATGGCAGCTACAATTATTAAACCTATGAATACTTCATAAAATCGAATTTTACGCTTGTAAAGAACAGGCTCTATTATTGCGCTGAATAATGTACCAGTGCTAAAAGCCACCATAGTAACACTGACGTTAGAGACTTTAATAGCGCCATAAAAAGTTAACCAGTGAAGCATAATGATTAACCCGATACCTGATAATTGCCAGAAATGTTTTTTAGAAATTTTAAAATCGTGCTTCGTGAAAATCAAATACCCAAACATAACAATAACGGAAATCAAAATTCGAAACCAAACCAATTGCCAAGTATTGGCTGTTATATAGCGACCTAAAATGGGTGAAAATCCCCAAATGAAAACTATAAAATGTAGTAAGAAATAGTGCTTGTTAAACCCCTTTACCATTGAATCAGGGCAAAGTTAAAGGAATAGAAAGGATTTACAATCTATTTTTTGAGTTTTTAGCAGCGAAATTTCCACATTCCTTATCAATTGCGATGAACATGAATGAACAGTTAATTCTGAAGGAAGTAAGCCCAATTTCAAAATAATACCGAACTTTTGACTAGATATTAGCTCTAGTAGATATTTAAACGCGGTTGTTAATGTTAAAGTTGGTCGCACATACCACAAAAAAAGATAATAAATGCCGACTAGTTAATTTCAAGCTCATCAACAAAAATAAAAGCGTCTCCACCTTCGCCTGCATGCCAAGAAGGCAGTTTTCCGAAATTCTTTGCTACTATTTTAATGTATCTGGCATTCTTTTTAGAATCACTCTTTTTACTCAACTTTTTTACCTGAACTGAATAGTCAGAAGCATCGGTAGAGTTATTCACAATTCCGAACAAAGTAAAGTTTGTATTATCATTTGAAACGTAATATTCAACGGAGCGCGGAAAGACAATCCAAGAATTTGTGTCTTGCAAACAATCTAGGGCAATTTCATTGATCTCTTTTTCATGCTTTAAATCTACTACACATTCAAAATCTTGCGTTTGATAGCCCAGCCAATTTCCTTTTCGCCAATTGGAATCCCCGCTTATTCCATCAATCAGTGATTGTGCGCCTTCCGCTTTGTACTGACTATTTGCTTCCGATTTAATTCGTATATCATAATCATATTTTAATTTGAAATACTTAGCCTGGATTATGATACTCGCTCCCTGATTTGTATAAACTTGAGCTTTCACTACCGAGTTTGAGTCCACTTGAAAGGGCCCATTGTATACTGGGGCATTAACAGAAGGAACTTTTCCGTCTTTAGTGTAAATCGTTAGTGCATCAGTGACATTTATCATCTTAAGGCTCACGTCCAGCTTATTTTTAAATACCTGACCATCCGATACGATAATTGGAGCTGGTATAATGTCTACTTCCTTAACATTTGACGAAGGCCGATCACTAAGGTCAAACCCGTAGTAATTTGCTTCGCTGTTAGTTATGGAATGTTGAAATTTCAATTTGCCACCGCCTGAGATTATATTATGTTCAATAAAAGATGCGTTTTGTAATTTTTCATTTAGCAAGATTCCCGAAACTGGCTTTCCATTGGCTGAGTCCCTTGTAATTTGAAATTTCTTTCCATTCTCAAAATTCAAAACAATTTGTTTAAATATAGGTTCTGAAAGCACATATTGCGTTGATCCTGGACATACTGGGTAAAATCCAAGAGAGCTAAAAACATACCAAGCGCTCATTTGACCACAATCTTCATTACCAATCAAACCATCCACACTGTTTTTATAAAAATCTTTGCAAATTCCTCGAACCCGCTCAATTGTTTTTTGCGGCTTACCGACATAATTGTAAAGATAGGCCATATGATGACTTGGTTCGTTACCATGCGCGTATTGTCCTATCAATCCTGTTACGTCAGCCTGTTCTCTGCCCGTTGTTTTTTCTTTCGTATTGAATAATTCATCTAATTTCTTTTCGAAATTCTCATTTCCTCCATGCAATTTTATTAAACCTTCAATATCCTGAGGGACGTAAAACGAGTATTGCCAACTGTTTCCTTCAGTGAAATGATTATTAATTTCAGTAGGGTAAAAGGGTGACAACCAATTTCCATTTTTCCTTGGCCGCATGTTTCCAGTAGTTGCATCAAACAAATTTTTGTAGGAAAGTGAACGCTTCAGAAAATATTTTTCTTCTTCCGGCTTTTTCATGACTTTGGCCATTTGAGCTACGCACCAATTATCATAGGCATATTCTAAAGACTTACTAACACTTTCGCTTTCGTCGTCTATTTGCAGAAATCCTTGATTATTAAAAACAGGGATACCGAAACCAGTATAGTTGGAGGCTGCTTTCATGGCTTCATAAACAGCCAGAGTATCAAAACCCCGGATGCCTTTTGCTGCGGCATCGGCAATAACGGACACGGAATGAAAACCTATCATACAATCAGTTTCATTGGAGGACAATTCCCAAACCGGTAAACGTGAGGACTGTTTGTATTGATTCAAAAAAGAGTTAATGAAGTCGGAACTACGTTTCCGCTCTATAAGTGTATATAGAGGATGTAAAGCTCTGTATGTATCCCATAAAGAAAACACAGAGTAATTTGTAAAATTTTCCGCCTGATGAATTCGATTGTCTCTGCCACGATAAGATTTATCGGCGTCCATGTTTAAAGAAGGGTGAATGCAGCAATGGTATAGGGCCGTATAAAAAGTTGCCAGATTATCCTTATTTGTCTCGGTGATGTCAATTTTTCGAAGTTGTTTATTCCATGTGATTTCTGCTTCCTTTTTATATTTTTCAAAATTCCAGTGAGGAGCCTCTGCCTTTAAATTATTCATGGCACCATCCACACTCACGAACGAAATTCCTACCTTAGCAATAACAGGCAATCCATCTTTCGTGTTAAATTGGGCATAAACACCTTCTATTTTCCCGGTAGAAGTACTTGGCTTTAGCACGAGTTCATTTCCAGTAGCCCACAATAGGCTTTTTATTCTCTTAGAAAACTGAATAGCGAAATAAACATGTTGTTCCTTTGCCCAAGCTTCACTAATTCTATATCCCACAAGAGTTAAGGAGTCTACCATTTTTAGGTCGTATCGTAGTGTTTTATCTCGATGTGTCAAGTCAACAAGAACGTTGCCTTGTTGCATTCCAGGAAAAGTGTATCGATGAATCCCTACTCGAGGTGTAACCGTAAGTTCAACCTTTATTTTTCCATTTTTTAAAGTGACCTCATAGAAACCCGCTGAGGCTTTTTCATTTTTATGGGAGTACTTCGACGCATATTGTTTTGAATTGAACGCGGGAGTACCTGTTGTTGGCATCAAAAGAATATCACCCCAATCGCTACAGCCTGTTCCACTTAAATGCGTGTGTGT
The DNA here is from genome assembly GCA_937868565.1 of uncultured Bacteroidota bacterium. Taxonomy (GTDB): domain Bacteria; phylum Bacteroidota; class Bacteroidia; order B-17B0; family Aurantibacillaceae; genus Aurantibacillus. The sequence continues at coordinate 10,664 of CALMND010000395.1, forward strand.
GAATCCGTAAATGACACTGTCGCTGTAGTGGTAACCGCTGCAGCCGTCCCAGCTTCCGTCAATTCTTGTATCGGGGCTCAATTGTACCATCCCAAATGGAAGCACCGCACCAGGGAAAGTATGTCCATGCCCACCGGTACCAATAAATGGATTAACGTATTGAGTAGGATTGTTTTGGGAATAGAAAGCTACTGAATAAAGTAATAATACGATTGAAAGAAAAAAGAAATGTCTACTGATCGCATATAACTCTTTAGTAAAATGGGAAATCATTGTCATTAATGTAAAATTAAAGATTATTCAATACAATTGCTTTTAAAATGACAGGTATTGTTCCTTTTTGAGTTGTCATCTTAATAGTCTTAGTTTGTCCAGCCTCAAGATCAAAATAATTGTCTGAAAGTGTGTATTCTCCCGTTTCTGAATAGAGATAAACATCCTTTGCGAAGGTAGAACTACTAATTACATAAGTAAAATTATCTGTTTTAAGAATATTTATTTTTGTCGGAACCAGATTCATGTCTCTTGGTTTTACAAAAAAATATCTTTTGAATGCCAGCTTTTTGCTCGCGGCAATAAGTTCAATATTCAAGTAAGATTCTTTTGTATTACAAAAGGAAAACTCCTGCTGAATCATGGGGATGCTAGTAGAATAACCGCTATTCAATTGTGTTTTGATCTCTTTTTTAAACAGGGTTCTTCCACTAAAATCTTTCAGAGTAATGTTAACTACTGCCTCAAAGCGGTCTATGGAATCTGTTCCCATAAAAATCTGCAAGTCTTCATTTTGTTTAACGACAGAAATAAATGTTTTCGCAAAACTATTTTTTAAATCGTAATAAACGGCTTTGGGCTTTTTATAGTAGTCTATCGCACTCCAGGAAGTTACTGGCCAACAATCGTTAAGCTGCCAGAACAGAGTGCCCATACACTGAGGCTTAGAACGACGGTGGGCTTCTATGGCTATTTGCATGCCATCTCGTTGAAGGAGTTGAGAAACATAAACATAATTTTCAAAGCCAGTTGGAATTTTATAATCTCTTTCCATGTATGTTCTTATGGTTTCATAACCAGTTTTGTGTTTCTGATGAGATTTTATTGCAGGAAAACTAAAATTCATCTGCTCTTTGGGAGCAAATTTATTAATAGTGCGCATGTCGGGCATGGATTGAAAACCATATTCACTCATAAATCGTCCCACTTTGGTGTTATAACTTTCAAAAGGTTCGTTACCCCACCATACGCCCCAATAATGGGAATCTCCGGATTGTAAACTCTCTTTATGGCCCCAACCGATGGATGGGGAAGAGGGCCAATAAGGAGTTTTCGAATCACACCTGTTTTTTACTTCGGGGATAATTTCGTGAAATAGTTTTTTATAATCATTCCAAATTCTAGTTGAATCATTTGCTGAAAATTTAAACTGTTTTTGCCAGCCCCAGTTGTTCCAGGCCTCGTCTATTTCATTATTACCGCACCATAATGCCAGTGAAGGATGGTTTTTTAAATTCAAGCATTGTTCCTTGACCTCCTCTTTTACATTGGATAGAAAATTTCCGTCACCCGGATACATAGCTCCCGCAAACATAAAATCCTGCCAGACTAAAATTCCTGCCTTATCGCAGGCATCATAAAATTCTTTACTTCCATAGACTCCCCCGCCCCACACTCGCAACATATTCATGTTTGCCTCTTTTACCAAAGCGAGGTCGCTTTCAACATCGGCCGTATTTATTCTTGGCAAAAAATTATCACCGGGAATGTAGTTGGCTCCTTTCATAAAAACAGGTTTACCATTTAAAACAAAATAAAAAGAACGTTGATTTTCTTCACCTTGTTGTTGAACTAGTTCCATGGTCCTTAAACCTAGGGTCAGAGAGTTTTTTGCAACATTAGTTTCATGCTTACGAAATGTAATTGCAAATGAGTATAAATTTTGTTCGCCCATACCATTGCACCACCAGAGCTTGGGTTTATTGATAGTATATTCGATGGTTACTTGCTTTTTTCCGGACTCAAAGACAATGTTTTCGCTTTTTTTATTTTTTGCTTCGCCTATTTCTACACGATATTCACCGTTTTCTTTTGCCTCGTAATAAATTTCGAAATTAATTTTTGCCTGAGTTTCGTTCAGCTCTTCTATATCGTAATTAATATGCTCAATTTTTATTTCGTTCCAGCTAATTAGTCTAATAGGTTTCCATATTCCACAAGTAACAAAACGTGGTCCCCAGTCCCAACCGTATTGGTATTGGGCTTTACGGGTGAAAGTTCTTTCTCCTTCAGGCAAAGTATAAGCCAGTTTTTCGGCTTCTATTTTTGCTTTTTTTATTGAAGATTCAAATACGATATGCAAATTATTTGCTCCAGTTTTTAAGAATTTTTTAATGGAAACATTCCACGAGCGGAACATGTTTTGTGCACTAAGAATGAGCGAATCATTGAGATAGACTTTCGCATAAGTATCCAATCCTTCAAAAAATAAATCAATTTGTTTGTTTTGTAATAAATTTTTATCGCAAGTGAATGTGGTTTTGTATTCCCAATCAACCGTTTCAATCCATTGCTGGTCTTTTTCATTGTCTGCATAAAATGGATCCTTAATGAGCTTGTTGTTCAATAAATCCGTGTGCACAGTTCCAGGAACTGATGCAGGATGCCAAAGTGCGGTGCCCTT
>CALMND010000396.1 GCA_937868565.1 uncultured Bacteroidota bacterium
ATTAGCTTAAAAGGTATCTGTTTAAGGTGTTAAAATCCCTAATTTTCTATTAAGAGCAAAGTGTTTAAAACCTGCTTATCTTGTTAATTATCTTGCTGGCTTATATCCTTTCTTTGTAGTGTGAATGTATTAGGTTTTATAAGGGCTAAGCACAATTTAATTTTTAAGTTAGTGATAGTTCTCTTTTGTTCCTTTCTTTTGGCACTGATGCTCCCGAATATTCAAATAAGAGGGCATAAGGTAGACTCCTTTACAGCAATTTGGCCCTATAACGATTTAATTGCCGAGGAGGATTTTTTTGTTCGTAAGAGCGATGAAGAGCTAAAAGTAGAAAAAGACCGAATAAGTCAGGAAGCCCCTCTGTTTTTTGAGATACAGACAAAAGAAAGGGAGAACAAACTAGCCAGATTAGAACTGCTTAGAACAGGTCAACCCGATAAGTATAAAACCTTAAAACCCCTTTTTGATAGTATCTATAAAAAGGGTGTCATAGAGAACGTGGATGAGTTGGTGATTAAAAAGAATATTTTCATCTCAAATGGAAATTATGCAGAGCCGGCAACTTATTTTGATTTTTTTACCATTCAGACAGCCATGGAGTTCCTAAGTGTTGAGTTGCAAAACAAATACCCAAACTTTAATTATTTGGAATTCTTAACTATTGACCATGTTTTTAGCAAAGAAAGAACCAACTTATTTTTAAACTCCAAGCTTGAGCAAATTTCGGTATATAAAAGTGGCATTAAAGCAGGTCAAACACTGGCTAAGCAGGGTGAACCGCTTACAAATAGCAAACGAACCTTACTGAATCGTTATTTCTATTTTCAAAATAAAAATGTTGTATTTTCCTGGGTTCACTTTTTTGCTAAATGGGGATTAACTTTTATTCTGTCACTTGTTCTTCTTGTCTTTTTAGCATTTTTCAGACGACCAATTTTTGGACAAAATAAACAAGTTGCTTTCCTTTATTTATTGCTTTTAGTTACCGTTTATTCAACCTGCTTACTTTACAACTACGGCCTAATGATAATGGCTTTACCTTTTACGTTGGTTCCAATTTTAGTGAGAGTTTTTTTTGATGGTAGAACGGCATTATTTACTCATTTGATGATAATATTGCATTGTAGCTTTTTTATGCCGGATAAACTATCTTTTATTTTACTCGAACTTATACCTGGCATTGGTACTTTATTTGCTGTAGCTGAAATGAGAAAGCGCCAGCAGATACTGAATGCCGCTGCATTAGTGTTTTTGTTTTACATTTTAATTTTCATTTCATATCAACTAGGTTTTGGTACACCACAAGCGGTGAAGAAGATAACTTCTTATGTACCCTTTCTTATTAGTTCTACACTGGTGTTGTTGGCCTATCCCTTAATTTATCTCACTGAAAAGTTTTTCGGGTTTATTTCCGATTTTAAATTACTGGAACTGTGTGACCTGAATCAACCTTTGCTGAGGAGGCTTTCAAAGGATGTTCCGGGGACTTTTCAACATAGTTTGCAAGTAGCTAATTTAGCCGAGGAGGCCATATATTATATCGGAGGTAATTCTCTATTGGTGAGAGCTGGAGCCATGTACCATGATATAGGTAAAATCGAAAATCCTAATTTTTTTACAGAAAATCAAGCACATGGTTTTAGCCCACATCAGGAAATGGAACCTCTGGAAAGTGCAAAAATAATAATTAACCATGTAATTGCTGGCGTTGAATTGGCAAAAAAAAGTAAACTACCAGAACCAATAATTGACTTCATAAGGACGCATCACGGTACCACTTCAGTTAGGTATTTTTTAGACTTATTTAAAAAACAAACTCACGAACTACCTACTGAAGAAAGTAAATTTAAATATCCCGGCCCGATACCATTCAGCAAGGAAACAGCTGTTCTAATGATTGCGGACGGAGTGGAGGCAGCTTCCAGGAGCTTAAAAACCCATGATGCCTTGAGTATTAATGACTTAGTAGATAATATTATTGATTACAAAATAGCAAATAATCAATTCATTAATTCCGACATAACATTTAAAGACATTACAACCATAAAAAAAATCTTCAAAAAAAGATTAATGAATATTTATCATGCCAGGATAGAATACCCGTCATGACCTATATTTTAGCTTTTTAGATACCATTAAAAACAATATATTTGTATACAACTATGCGTAATCTCGTCATTTTTATTCTAAGCCTTTTTCTACTATCATCTTGCAAGATTTTCAGATCAAATTTAATGTTAAAAACGCCTAAAGATTTTAGTTATGACACTCTGGTAGACTCGCTTAGCGGTTCTGACTATAAAATTGCTGCCAACGATGCGCTTGTTGTTAAAATATCTGGAAATAATGGATTTAGATTGGTTAATTTAGACGCTGACCCTACCAAAATTTCACGTAATGAAGTTGAGACTGTTGTAGAAAGCGACGGAACAGTTAAGGTACCGTTAGTGGGTTATGTCTCTATAGCCGGGTTAACTATAAAACAAGCAGAAGAACTACTTGAAAAAAGATACGCGGAGTTTTACATTGAACCCTATATTAGTGTAAGAGTCACAAATCGCAGAGTTATAGTGTTTCCCGGTAACGGCGGTTCGGCGAAAGTTTTGTCCTTAAGTAACAATAATATTAGCGTTCTCGAAGCAATAGCTAGTTCTGGAGGCATTTTAGAAGATGGCAAAGCTTATAAGGTAAAACTAATTAGAAATAACGTCAGTAATAATGCGAAACCAAGTGTTTTCCTAATGGATTTATCGAGAATTGAGGGGATAACTATGGGACGCAGTAGTGTTCAGGCGGGCGATATTATATACGTGGAGCCTCGTTATAGGCCGCTTTCTACCTTTACAAAAGAAATTGCCCCTATTATTACTTTAGTCACTTCAGCGTTAATTCTCTATCAATTTACCAAGCTTATTAAATAATGTTCAATCCTCAAGTAGAATCAACAAATAATCAACTTAAGGATATTACTGAAAAATTTAGCAGTAGCATAGATATTGGTGTTCTTGCTTTTTTGTTTAACAAGTGTAGGTATTATATCTTGTTTTTCTTTGTCATTTCTTTTTCAATCGCATTTATATATTTAAGATATAGTCAGCCAATTTATGAGTCAAAAGCCGTTATTCAGGTTAACGATGCGAATAAGGCAGATAATATCTTAAATATTAGTTCAGGAGTAGAAAGCGGGAATGTCCTCGCCGAGGCTATGGAACAAATAAGGTCAAGGGTTTTTTTGAAAAGAGTAGTTGAAAAATTAGACATTAGCGCTAATTATTTCAGTGAAGGCACATTTAAGAGTAATGAACTCTATTATTCGTCTCCTTACCTAATAAAAATTAATTGCAAAAACGAATCTATTTATGGTAAGAAGGTATATGTGGAGTTTAATACTGACTTGAAGGGTGGAAAGTTAAAATTAGGAAAAGAAATTATTAAATTTCAAATGAACGAATGGATCACAACCCCTTCTTTTGACATAAATATATTTCATAACCCAAAAATGAGCTTAGCAAACATACAAGAAGCTTTAAAAGATAATAAAGCACTCTACTTTGTAGTCTCTAATATAGACGATGTAACAGCAAGCTTGCAGCGAAAATTGGAAGTTAGAATGTTGAGCGAACTAGCAAAAACTATACTTATTAAGGTAAAGGACATTAACGCTGAGAAAGCTACTGATGTTGTAAATGGAATAACCGAGGAATTCTTAATGTATGACGTTGAGCGTAAGAGCGAAAGCTCACGTAATATTTTGGCCTTTATTGATTCCCAGCTGGGTAGCGTGTATAATGATTTAAAGAAAACTGAAAATGACCTGCAAAAATTTAAAAAAGAAAGAAATTTTGGTGACAAACAAAAATTGATGGACACTGAATTAATGCGTTTTTCAACAATAGACGATCAAATTCTTGAAATTGAAACTGAAGATAAGATAATTTCCGAAATACAAAACAGCATTTCAAAAAGTAAAGGAACCGACTATTATAAGTTGGTAGCTCTCATTTCAGGCACCGAATACGAGAGTTTAACAAAAGATATCACTCAGAATATTTCAAAATTATTAATGGATAAGGAAAATATGCTCTACGCTGTCACGCCAAATTCAGAAAATATAAAAATAGTAAACTATCAATTAGAGAATCAACGAAAGTTACTTCTCGAAAGCCTTGACGCCATCAGACTTAAATATAAGACGAAATACAAAAACTTATTAGCTAAGTCAAATGACAATAAATTAAAATTAACAACTAAACCTGAAGATGAGGTTGAGTTTTCGCGACTCACCCGTTTGTATGCAATAAGTGAAAAGTATTATACCATGTTGCTTGAAAAAAAGACCGAGTTTTCAATTTCTAAAGCAGGGTATGTGTCAAAAAATATAATTCTGGAAAAAGCTATTGGTTTAGGTGGAATTGTTTCGCCAATCAAACGGAGCGCCTTGTTAATAGCATCTTTGACTGCTTTGCTGTTATCCCTAGGGATGGTTTTTACGAGGTATTTATTTCATGATAAAATTTATACGTTGGGCGACATTACTAAATATTCAAGTGGTAATGTGGCATTGTTAGGCATTATCCCAAAATACGCCAACGATATTCCTGTTTCTCAGTTGATAGTGGATAAAAATCCAAAAGCGTTAATCAGTGAGGCTTTTCGAACGGTTAGGACTAACCTTAGTTTTATCGATTCATCACCAGGAACTAAAATAGTTTCCATTACTTCTACCATCAGCGGCGAAGGAAAAACATTTGTAGCTATCAACATAGCTGGTGTTTTAGCCTTCACTGGAAAAAAGGTTGTGATAATTGACTTGGATATGCGTAAGCCCAAAATTCATAAAGGCTTTGGCGTTCACAACAATATTGGGATGAGTACTATCTTGACTGGTATAACCAACGTAGATGAATGTTACAATAATAGCCCAATGGACAATCTTAAATTTATTACCGCCGGGCCTTCACCTCCAAACCCGTCAGAACTTATTTTAAGTAGTAAGTTAAATGAAGTCTTAGATCACTTAAAGGAGTCGTTTGATTATATCGTTATTGACAACGCACCTATTGGTTTGGTTACTGATGGTATAGCAACAATACAGAAAGCTGACTACCCTATCTATGTTTTCAGAGCAGGCTATTCTCGTAAATTATTTACTCAAATATTAGATCGACTTAAAAACGAGTCAAACGTTAAGAACTTATCAGTGGTGTTAAACGATGTAGATACCAGCAGAAAAATATATAGTTATAACTATGGTTATGGCTACGGTTATGGTTATGG
>CALMND010000397.1 GCA_937868565.1 uncultured Bacteroidota bacterium
AGCAATTATGATAACAATAACAGGAGCAACAGGTCAATTAGGAAATACAACGATTAATTTCTTAATTAATAAAGGGTTCAACCCCACAGAAATTAATGCTTTGGTTAGAAGCGAAGAAAAGGCAGGCGATCTAAAAATGAAAGGTGTAAAACTAAGTGTCGGTAATTACAACGATTATGAATCTTTAGTGAACGCGTTTAAAAACACAGATAAGTTGTTGCTTATTTCCAGTAGTGAAATAGAAAACAGATCTCAACAACAAATCAATGCTGTAAATGCTGCAAAAGAAGCTGGCGTAAAACATATTTTATATACAAGCCTTCAGCGTAAAACAGATAGTTCGGATTCACCTTTAAAAATGGTTTTGGACTCTCATTTGGCTACAGAAAATGCAATCAAGGAATCAGGTATGAAATATACACTTCTGCGTAACAACCTATACATGGAAGGCTTGCCTTGGATACTTGGTCAAAATGTATTAGAAACAGGTATTTTCTATCCGGCAAATGCAGGAAAAGTGGCTTACGCAACAAGAAAAGATATGGCGGAAGCTACAGCAAATATATTAATGGATGACGGTTTGGATAAAACTGAGTATAACATTTCTAATTCACACTCTGTGTCATTCCAAGAAGTAGCAGATTATCTTTCTTTAGTTTCAGGAAAAAAGGTTTTATACATAAGCCCTGATGTTGAAACTTATAAGACCACATTAGTTGGTGCTGGAGTTCCGGCATTTGCAGTAGATATGTTAGCAGGCTTTGCAATTAGCGCTCATGAAGGAGAGTTAGTTGGCGGAGAAACTGATTTACCAAAAATACTGAAAAGAGAACCCGCAAGTTATAAGGATTTTCTAAATACAATATTTACTACAATTCAGGCATAAAGAATTTTAATGGTATTTAGATTTCTGTTACAAAGTTTAATGGAATACAATCCATTAGCTTTTTAATCAAGTAAAAATCGGTCAAAACGTTCAACCAGTCGCATCCTTTGGGTATAATGAACCTGCGGGTTTTCGGGACAAGAATGTTTACCTTCATGTAAATCTCTTTCATTAATCCTGAAAAGTTCTTCGCTTTTCGTAATTGAATTTAGATTCAAAATCTGGAAAGCTGAGCTTAGCCGCAGGATAGCAAATCCTGCCAAGCGGATGGAGATCTGAGTTTTCTACTTTGGTTAAAATCTGCAATCTGGTTGGATAAATCCAACCAGTAGGTTCCGGTAAATGTAGAATAACCATTTTTATGAGAGTCTGTTAAACGCATCACAGCAATTGCACTTTCAAATAAATTATGCAGTCCCATGTCACCTGGGGTCCAGAATTATTATAGACAGATTATTATGAGCCTAATCGATTAATTAGTTTCAAAAAAGAAAGCGCAAGGTATGGTTTTGAATGTTAATCTTGTTTAATTTTATAATTAAGAGCGCATTCAATTTCTCAGCGCAAGACCTCTATCGCCATTAAAATCGCATTGTCATTTTGGTTCATGATGGGGTAGTAAGCGTCTTTATCAAAAAGATTTCTTCCTATTAGCGCTTTTAAAATTTGCTCATAGCCCTTTTCGTTTCCTTTAATGGTAATTGAATTTACTTTTTTGAAAATCAAATAATCGCCAAGAGCTTTCGTTTCATTTTCACTTACTTTATAATTTGTAATAAAATTATTGGCTGTTTTATAATTCTTCAAAAGCACTTCACGATTTCTATCTGTGTATTCAAAAGCAAATGAGTTTAAAGCCCCACTAAAATAGAGGCGATTAACGGATGGGTTATACTTTAATGTGTCTAAGGACACAAAAATATCCGGCACTATGCCACCGCCTCCGTACACAATTTTGCCCGAAGGGGTATGATATTTTTTACTCTTATCCACTTTTATGCTGTCAGCATTATATAACTCACCACTCTCATACCTCTCGTACTCCTCATTGTAATAGGCATCCAGGCTTTTATCGTAAGGTTTTTGAATACATCTTCCTGTCGGTGTGTAATATCTCGCAATGGTTAAACGAACTGCCGAACCGTCCGCCAAATCCACCTGATCCTGAACTAAACCTTTTCCAAAACTTCTTCGGCCAATGATGGTGGCACGGTCATTGTCCTGTAAGGCACCGGCCACAATTTCGCTGGCACTGGCGCTGCCCTCATCAATTAAAACCACCAAATCGTTTTTTTCGAATCCACCTTTTGTGGTGGCGTTATAAATTTTTTTAGGATGCGTTCTTCCTTCTGTATAAACAATCTGAAGACCGTTCATAAGGAACTCATCAGCTAAATCTACGGCTGTTTTAAGGAACCCCCCCCCATTGCCACGCAAATCCAAGATAAGTTTTTTCATCCCTTTTTTGCTTAGGTTATTAAAAGCGTCTAGGTATTCATCATAAGTAGTAGTTGCAAAACGACTGATTTTAATTAAACCTATGTCGGGTTTTACCATGTATGCCACGTCAATGCTGTAAATTGGAATTTTTCCACGAACGATACTAAAATCAAACGGTTTCTTATTGCTGGTACGCAAAACGCTAACGGTTACCTCAGTACCGCTTTTTCCTCTCAATTTGTCAAATACTTGTTTGTTTTTAATACCTATTCCGGCCATGTTTTTGCCGTTTACTTTCACGATTTTATCACCAGCCTTAATCCCTATCTTTTCAGAAGGCCCGCCAATAATGGGATTTATAACACGGATAGTATCGTTGATAATGTTGAATTCTATCCCTATTCCATCAAAATTTCCTTCTAAAGGCTCATTCACAGAACTGAAGTCAGATGCCGGAATAAAATCACTGTGTGGGTCAAGGCTCTTTAGCATGGAAAGAATAGTTTTGTTTTCCAGTTGTTCACGGTTTACTGTATCCACGTATTGTAATTCAATGTAATCCAGCAGATTATTGATTTTACTGTTGTTTAGCTTATTGTGGTATCCTGCATTTTGGTAGCTTGAGTTAGCGTTAAATGTAAAGTAATAACCAATACCAACCCCAGCAGCTAAAACCAGCGCAAAATAAAGTGGCATAAAAGGATTAAATTTTGTGGAGGGCTTATTATTAGAATCTTCTTCTGTGAAATCTGACACGACTATTTTTGTAAATTTGTTAAAGATAATTATAACTTGATTTATTTGGGAACTTATTTAAAGATTATTAACGCGTATCGCCTCAAAAGTGCTTTTAATAACATACTTTTTTATTCTGGTTTACGTTTAATGCCATATTATACTGTGAAAAAGACCCTATTTATTTTTTTGTGGATGGTTATCTTTTCTTCGTGTAAGAAAAAGACTCAACAAAATGTTACTAATCATCCGGTGCCTTCTGTTCCTATTAACATTGTTATGTATCCCAACGATCCTATTTATTTCAAGGTGCAATCCATTAGCGGTTGGATGTACATTAACGGAGGAATTAACGGAATAATTCTCTACCGCAAATCACAAGAAGAATTTGTGGCCATTGAAAGAACCTCGTCTTACTTTCCTAACGACGCTGCTGCCAAAGTGTTTGTGCAAAGCGATAATATTACATTAAGAGATTCCATAAGTGATTCCCGTTGGTTTATTTTTGATGGAACCGTTACCAAAGCTCCCGCTCAGTGGGCTTTGCGTTTGTACGGGACGAGTTACGATGGTAATACATTGAGAATTCAGAATTAATTGTAATTTATAGTTAGGCCCTTGCGGCAGGAAAAAGGCGAACTGTCCGTTTGAAATTCAGTTATTTAGTGGCTTCTTTCCACTTAGTGGTATTAATTATATGCAACACATCCTTTTTCAAAAAATCAACCACAATCCTTAATGAATCTATGTTTGGAACACTATTAAAATAAAGCGCACCCCTCAAAAAATGATGAGTACTATCCGTTAAATAAAACTGCAATGAAGAAGCAGTGTTACCCGCAATATCAAAAATCAAGCCATAAACCTTGGCGCTATCGCGTATCACAGGAATCTCATCCAGTCCTGTAGCCTTAACTTGATGGCGGTTGGCGAAATCGTGAGAGTCATCCAGATATTGCGAAAAATTATTATTAATCTCTTTATAACTTAAATGCAAAATCGCTTTAAACCTCGGGAACTCTAGATTTAGCCAACAAGGCTCTGCGCCCTTGTGTTTATCTTGTTTAATCGAAGAATACACTGGAATCTCAAACTGATAGGGGCACAAGCTATCATACACCCTGTATTTCTTTTCTGGAAAGTCAATACGTGAATAACCCCGTGGCTTGGGTGAATAAACTTCATCCTCAGTATCACACGAAACAAGTAACAAATTAGCAACCGTTAGTATGATTAAAAATTTAAAGAGAACGTTTTTCATATTTAGGTAAAAGTAAAAACGATGCTTATGCCAGAACCATTAGGCTTTCGGTAATTTTACAATCCTTTTGTTAATAAGGCAAACCCTTGCTATCCAAATTAACATCACGATTTGATTCAAAACTCGGATTACCGGAAGCGGGAGTTAGATTATCGCGTCGCTGCAACAACACAAAACTCTCACCAATTATTTCTGTCAAGTTCTTTTTATGCCCGTCCTTATCCGTCCACTGTCTAGTTTGCAGCCGTCCTTCAATATAAACCTGACAACCTTTTTTAAGCAACTTTTCGGCGTTCTCTGCCTGGTTGCGCCATAAAACAACATGATGCCACTCCGTGTGGTCAATGCAATTACCCGATTTATCCTTGTATACCTCTGTAGTAGCTAAACTAAAACTTAATTTAGCAATATTTCCCTCCAGATATTTTAATTCGGGAACTCTGCCCAAATTACCTATTAAAATTACTTTATTAACTCCCGACATATTCAATTTTTTGAATGAATAATT
>CALMND010000398.1 GCA_937868565.1 uncultured Bacteroidota bacterium
TTTTAAATCGGCAGATATAGCAAGCGAAAAATCATTAAGATTGTTGGAAAAACTAGTTACATTTTTATTTAACGCTCCGTTAACCGTAAAATAGATGTAAAAATACAAGCCGGATGTGGCGGTCGGATTCATTCTAACTCCGGAATCAAAATGGTAAACTCCGGCTGTAGGCGCCACGTAGGTATTTGCGGCAAAATCGTTTCCGTCATCATAAGATTCGCTCGGAAATGTAACTACTACCCCACCCGTTGCTAACCCTATTTGAGAAGCAGGACTAAAAGCAGAAAATCCAGTATTCACAGGCGAGTTAACCCAGGAAGCTGTTCCTACTGCGTCAGTTGAAATCAACATTTTATCAGCACCCGCGTTTCCCGTATTAAGCTTAACCGAACCTGTTACATCAAGCGTTGCCGTAGGGGAACTATTGCCAATACCAACCTTTGAGGTTCCCAAATCAACAGAAAGTACTGAAGTTCCACCGGACAAAAAGTTAAATTTATCTCCAATATCCTGATATTGCAAACCCCAGGTAGTGTTGAGTGGACCATGAGCTATAACCATTCTATCAACATTATTTGTACCCGACGCAAACATTTGCATCATTGGTGCATTACCGACTAAGGGCACAGGAAACGTGATGGAAGCCTGATCACTTAAAAAGTTCATATCTCCATTTGCTCCGTCGATGTTAAATTTTTCGGTTGTACCATCTCCAATACCAAAGGTTGTAGAAGGATTTGGATTGCGAATACCAACCCTGTTGTTGCCCTGAATTCGCATCATTTCGGTTTGAGTATTTCCGGCACCGCCCGCGTAAAACACATGCCTTTGCAATGAACCATCTACGCGGTATTCTAATTGGTCCGTACCTATACTAAATCCATAATACTGAGTGGTACTTGCGGGTACTGATGTCCATAAGGATATTTTTCTACCTGATATGTTAGCAAATGTTAGTGGCGCACTTGGTGTGCTAATACCAATTCCCACATTACCATTATTATCAATGGTCATTCTTCTTATGGAACCGGTGTGAAATCCAATACCATATAAGCCTACTCCTGTGTTTTGAATGTACTCACCGCTTCCAGAGCCTGGTGTTCCTAAAACATATTTATTGGTAATTGGAATTCCAATATCTCCGTTTACTTCCAAAGCGGTCCCAGGATTGCTGGTGTTAATACCTACCCTATCCGTGGCAAAATCACCATAAATCAATGGGGTCGCCGTACTTGAATTGTCGATATATAATTTGTCGGAACCTGTTTCGTTATAACCCGCATTATTACCTATAAAAACGTTAGCTGAACCTGAAACGTTATTATAACCTGCGTAACTTCCTAAAACTGTATTGTAATTACCGGTAGCATTATTTAATGCATCCCTACCAACCGCCACATTATCGAAGCCAGCTATATTATCTAAAAGCGCACCTGAACCAATAGCGGTATTATTAATACCGCTGCTGTTTAAGAAGAGTGCGTCTTTACCAACTGCGGTATTATCGTTTCCACCAATATTTGAGCGAAGTGCGCTGGCACCAATACCTGTGTTAGACCCACCAGTACTGTTACTGGTTAATGCATCCCAACCAAAGGCACTATTTCTATTAGGTGTAGTTACACTTTGTAAAGCGTTCTGTCCAAATGCCACATTTAATGAACCTGAAGTATTAGATAAACCGGCATTTTGACCTAAGTACATATTGGCTTTAAGTTGATCAATCATTCCAGACCTTATATTATTTACTTTAAATACTAACGGTATGTTGTCTGTTGTACCTACAAAATTGGTTAATGTACTAGTTCCTGCATTACCTGTTAAACCCCAGGAATTAGCCGATGCCGTTTGCCAACTGGCGTTACCCGCTGCATCAGAAGTTAAAACTTTGCCCGCACCTTGTGTTCCGTCTGCCAATTTAAAGGTACCAGCCACATCCAAGGTGGCCGTAGGTGCTATATTATTAATCCCTAATCTTCCCGCACCAGTTAATCTCATTAGTTCTGAACTTGTAGAGGCACTTGTGCCAGCATTAAATTGATAAATTGCCGCAGTTGTAGCAATCTGAAGCCTTAAGGTAGAGGAATTAATACCAAATCCGTAAAATTGATGGTCATTATTTAATGCATCATGTAAGACTAACTTGCGGTTGGCATTACCATTTGCCAATTGCAGAAGTGCATTGGCTGAGGTAGTTCCAATACCTACATTACCAGTAGAAAAATCACCATAAATTAATGGTGTAAGACTAGTTGAGGAATTTGAAATGTACAAATTATCGCTTCCTGTTTCGTAAAAGCCAGCTTGATTACCTAAAAAAACATTACCTGTTGCTGTTGTTACCGCATTACCAGCACCTGCACCAATAGCAACATTACGAATACCGCTTGTATTGCTGGCCAACACAAAATTACCAATGGCTATGTTGTAGGAACCGGTAGTGTTTGCCGTTAAAGCATTTCTTCCAAAGGCATCATTAAATGAACCTGTTGTATTATTGTCAAGTGCCTGGTCGCCAAAAGCGCTGTTGTTAGAACCTGTGTTTGTTGACTTTAAAGCCTGTGAACCATAAGCGGTGTTGTTAGAACCGGTGGTATTTGCAAATAGTGCTTTATAACCCGTAGCTGTATTTTCCTGCCCGGTGGTATTTGAAAACAAAGCCTGCGAACCGTTAGCTGTGTTAAATGAGCCGGTGGTGTTGGAGAAGAGAGAGTTGTAACCTATTGCTGTATTTTCTTGCCCAGTAGTATTATTATAGCTTGATTGTAATCCAATAGCGGTATTATATGATCCTGTTGTGTTGCTAACAGAAGCGGCAACGCCTAGTGCTGTATTGTAACT
>CALMND010000399.1 GCA_937868565.1 uncultured Bacteroidota bacterium
AAAAGCAATCCACAATATAAAGTAATTGTCAATAAAAGCACGGTTCCCGTTGGTACAGCAGAATTAGTCAAACAACAAATACAAATGCATTACACAGGTGATGTAGATGTGGTAAGTAATCCCGAGTTTTTACGCGAAGGCGCTGCCGTAGATGATTTTATGAAACCTGACCGTGTTGTTATTGGTTGCAGTTCAGAAAGAGCCAAGAAGAGTATGCATCAATTGTATGCTCCATTTGTTCGGCAAGGGAATCCTATTTATTTTATGGATGAACGCAGTGCGGAACTAACAAAATATGCAGCAAATTCCTATTTAGCGATGCGTATTACCTTTATGAATGAGTTGGCAAATTTGTGCGAAAAGGTAGGTGCTGATGTAGAAACCGTGCGCATTGGTATGGGAAGTGATAATAGAATTGGGAAGCGTTTTCTGTTTCCTGGTATTGGATATGGCGGAAGTTGTTTTCCAAAAGATGTACAAGCTTTAGTGCGTACCTCGAAACAGTACGATTATGATTTTGATGTGTTGCAAAATCAATATGCACAAGGGCTTTTCCGTCCTGCACTTGGCACGCAGTATGGTGGCCAGTTAAAATTCTACGCTAAATTTATTTGGCCTCCAAGCCTTACAAAACTTGCAGCCCTGTTTGGCAACCAAAGAGCTAATTGTTCGGGTACCTGGCAGTTGGTAAATGGCATACCCAGATACTACATCACTATTCAAGGAATTCCAATAACCATGAGAAGTCTACAAATTGTTAGTACTTTAAATTTATTCGGCCTTTTGACGGATAGTGTTGCTCAGCCTTCCCCTCACACAGAACCTTTAGCGGACATGCTTCATATTTTTAAGGGTGAATGCACATTACCGCCTTCCTTAAACCCTTCCAATTCTTTAATTTTTGAAAGTACCTGGCAACTCGCGATTCCACAAATAATGGAAATATCATCTGTTAATAGGGTAAATACTTCAAGTGTTCTTTCCACGTTTTGCAGTGCGTTACTTCAATTAAATCTGCCAACATGGGAACCAATTCCTAATTTGCCATTACATCAGACTTTTTCGCTCGAAAAAATAGAAGTTGGTTTTAACGTTCAAAATCTGGCCATAAATTCATTTACAAGCAGTTTCTCTCTTTTAGATCAGGCTCACTCTTTTACGCTTATTCCAAATCTATTGATATTAAGCAAAATTTCCATTGAGCTTGGCTTTGTTTCTCAAGGTCAAACCCCTAACTTCTATGCTAGATTAAGTGGAAATTTAAGTATTCCAAACAATGCTGTCAACGGATCTTTCATAACCAGTATTTCTTTACCGAGTGGCGATTTTAACATCGGACTGGAAGAATATTCCACCATTAATGCATCACAGCTCACAAGGGAGGTTGTTCCATTCTTACCACCTAACTTAAACATTATCGTGGGTGAATTAAACCTAAACGGAAATTTTAAAAGCCAATCATGTACATTCGTTGTTGAATTAGAGCCAGATTCCGACATTGATTTTTTTCTATTTAAACTTCAGCAATTGTCGTTTGCTTTTGAATATGAAAACAATGCCTTTGTTACCAAAAAAACTGTTAGTGCAGAGGTGCAGTCCGTTTTATACATTAACGAAAACATTGAAATTAGCCTATTTGGCTCTGCAGGTACTGATGGATGGACGCTCCAAGGCGGCATTGAAGTAATTGGAGGGCTTGGTTTACAGGAAATCTTGCCTCCCAATATTAGCCTGCCGCAAGAACTCAGAAATTGGCGTTTTAATGAAGCAGAAGTTACATTACAAAGAGGTCAAACAGAAACTATTCGTTTTATGTTAAGTGGGTTGGCAGAACTTGATTTCGGTGATTTAGGTAAAATAACCGGAAATTCTGTTGAGGTTAACTTATCAAGACTTCAAAACAATACTTACCATGTTCAAGTTAAATTGGGTGGAGCCATTAAATTATTTGGTGTTACAGGTAGACCCGCAAATCCATGGCTTATTAATTTAAATGGTGATTTAGAATTAAATGTGAGTTCAGGTACAAATTGGGAACTAAAATTCACACCAAACAATGCCACCCAAATAGGCCCGTTATCTATTCCTATTCCAAAACAGATTACCGGCAATAATGTTACGCTTTCAACAATAACAGTTCAGCCCGGTATAATGACCCTTTCACAAGTCAATAATAATTGGGAATTTTCTTTAGCAACAATTTTTAAGCTTGATACATTTACTTTTTTAAACGGACTCATTCCTCCAAATGGAATTGGAGTGGATTTAAACATAAATAAAAATGGTAATGTCTGGATTGCCTCTTTAGAATTAACAAACATTACTCCGTTTGTTACTAACATCAACATTCCTGAAAGAAACAATCTGCCTGCAATTAATTTAGGGACAACCAGTTTCCATCTTAACAATGCAAAAATTTTTATTTCAAGCGATTTAAAATTGAACTTCACTGCTGACTTAAACTGGTTCTTACCTTCAAGAATAAATCATCTCTTTGGTGTAAATGCAGTGGGGCAGCCAAAACACACGTTCTTTAAAACTTACACCGGGCCTGGACAACCAATTACCGACGCCCTGTCGCTATCATTTACTATAGGATTAAATGCGCATTTACACCCAAGTGGAAGCGTAACACTAAATGCCTTGCCGCTTGACTTAGTTATTGCTGAGCCCAATGGAACACATTATACTTTAAACTTAGGACCAATTGAGAATGGATTTGGTAAATATGGTGCTATTAGGTTTATTAAACCAATTCTTAACTATGACGCTATTAATGGTTTTGATATTCAACTTGACTTCACCATTCTTAAAGATTTTGCCATACCGCTTGACCCCATTAAGGAACTCTTTAAAAGAGGTAACCTAAACAACTTAAATAACCTTTTACCAAATACCTTGCCCATACCGGTTAAAGACCCACCCCTATTTTGGAATGGAACCAGTTTTAATTGGGAACCTTTAAGACAGTTATTTTTGAAAATTAACCGAGAAGATCTTTTTAATCAGATAAAGGAAAAACTATTACCAATTCAGAATCGCTTTAGTCGTTTACCTGATACACTTAAAGATTATTTACAATATGAAGGCATTAATGGTTTTGCATTAAAACTCAAAATAAGCCCCACAGGCAATGTAGAAGCTGGTTTTGAAATGAAACCTGCTGATGTTAACGACACACCTGAACTTCAAAATAAAAAAAGCAGTTTAAATGTACTTTTAGTTCCCGTTTTACCCTTAGCTTTTTTTGGTGTTCGTTTACGTAAATTTTATTTCGGAGAAATTTTTGGTGGACAGCTATTTACCTTTAAAATAGATGCAGATATTGATGTATTTGATATGCCCTCAATAATTGCATCCTTTTCTGATGACCCTAATGTTCGACAATATATTGGAGATACTAGTCAATTTAAACGCACTATTCAATTACACGACTTAAGGAGTTATATAATTTGGCAAACAGAAATTCCTATTGTTATTCCCACATTCTACACAAAACTTGGAGTAGATTACTATGGTTTAGGCGATGTTACTTTTAAAACAAGTTTTGAGTTTCCTGAACCCACCACCTTTGATTTATCGCAGGCCGCCGCATTTTTAAGCCAATTGGCAACATTTATTAGCAATAAAAATGCCACAATGGATGTTAATGAAAATTACGGGCTAATGAATGCACGCTTTAAGTTAGGAGCTCTGTACTTAAAAACAGGACAAAAAATGGGCAGTAAAACTATTGGATGGACTGAAGGTCAAATATTTGATATAAAAGAGGTAAGCAAAATTTTAGCTACACTTTTGAACACACTTAAAAACTTTAATATTAATGGGATTATACAAAGTATTCCTTACAAAAACAGAAATAAATCAGGGGCATTAATCAGTAATTTTTTAGGGTTAAACATTAATGGAAAATCTTTGCTTTCAACGCCGTTTGAGTTTATTCAAAATAATGAATGGCAAGCTTGGGGGCTAACAGAGGCTGAAAAAAACCAATACCTTCCTATTTTAAAGGACAAAAATGGAAACAACATAACAGCAAATACCAAAGGAATTGCACTGTTTTTGAAAGGAGACGCTTCTTCCCGAATTGGAACCCTGCAGCCAATGTTTGGATTAATAGCAGTTGAAGCAGATAAATTTGTAACGGGTTTTAGATTTGATGGCACCATATCAAATGTTATAAATGTTAATGCTGCAGCACTAGTTTCAATAAACCCTCCTCATTTTCAAGTTTCGGGCAATTTCAAACTAACCTTGCCCGTTTTTAATAATGTGGAAATTTTTAATTCTGCACTTACATATTCTAATAACACATTAAACTTAAGTGCTCGACTTCAAATTCTTAATTCCGTTAATGTACTATTAAGTGGCAGCATTTCATCCAATAGTTTTACCCTTAATGGACAGTCCAGTATCAGTTACACTTCAGGCAGCCATGTTATAAATCTTGCTACTATAAATATTGGGATTACGCAAAATGCAGCCGTTTTTAATGTTAGAATATTTACCTTTCCATCAATTGCAACCCAACTTGCTAATCGTGGTGGGAAACTTTATTTATTAGGGACAGCAGGTTCCCTTCAGTTTTATGTAGATTTGCAAGAACCCTGGAAGTCGAAAATAGGGGCCTGGCCAAGTGCATCAGGAACTCTGAATGTAAACTGCGACTATCCCCAAAAAAATGAGTTGCTATTGATTGTAACGCATTTAATTCACAAAATATTTCCAGATGCAAATGATTCTTCACAAGAGCTTGTTTTAAACCAACACGAACACAGGGATCACCGATACCACATCACTGTTACTAGAGTTACTGGTAAAAACAAGGTTAATATTACAATACAAAGATTGAATGGTTCTAGAGATATCTTCGATGAAATAAAAGATAAAATTCTTGGCAGTATTGGCGAGGAAAATTGGCATAATACCATAGGTAATATTACCAATGCCAGATTCATCCTAAAAAATATTACCCACAATACTTTACTATCACATCCACTGCCACTCGAAATATACTTTCCAGAAGCGTATGATTTTGAATATGGTAAATTTGATTCCTTTATTAAATACTCAGATGCGAACTTCATTTCAAACGACATAGAACGTCAATTAAACCTTGAGCCTCCTCCTATTACCTTGTAAAAAGACTTTCAAAAAAATGGTATAAATATTTTAAGTATTTTTGAGTAGAATACACTTACAATGTCTGTAAAAATAGTTCATAGTTATAGAAACTGGAAACCAGTTCCACACAGGGTATTTAAAGATGCTACTTTGGCTCAAACCATCCACGAAAAAGGTTATGCGGTACTTCCATTTTTAAATCCGGAACAAGTTTCTCAACTAAAAGAACTTTATAAACGAGAACATAGTATCAAAGCCGAAAACGGAGCCATGTTTTATACCCTTTATTCCAAGGACCATGCTTACAGAAAAAGAATACATGACACCATTGCCGAAATAGTAAAACCCCTATTTGAAGTACATTTTAAGGATTATAAAAACGTAGTCAATATTTTTATCAATAAAATTTCCGGCACTGAAAGTGGATTTTACACGCATCAGGATACCACCGCTCTTGATGAATTTAAATACTCACCCCTCAGCATTTGGATTCCACTACAAGACATTGGCCCTGATAACGGTGCGCTGGGCCTGATAGAAAAAACACATTGGTTTTTTTCTCCCTACCGCGGCATTTCTTTTCCCTTTCCATTTTCAAAAATTAACGATACCGTAAAAAATTATTTAAAACCAGTTTACCTCAAAGCGGGAGAGGCACTGATTTTCGATCCAAGAATCGTTCATAATTCCTTCACCAACACCTCCGGTAGCGACCGAATTGTAGCCTTGTGTGGCATTTTTCCAAAAGATGCTGAATTAATCACCTGCTTTAAGGAAAAAGCCCCGGGTAGCAAAATTGAATTGATAAAACACGAAGACTCCTATCTTCTGAAAAACGAAAGTTTTTTTTATGACTGCCATTCGCGCCCAGCAACAGGCACTGTCATTGCCACTGTAGGGGAGGAATTTCCTGACATCGACGCTTCAAGTTTTGAGAAACTTTGTGAATTGAATGGCATTGAAAAACAAACTAATAACCTGACCTCGATTACACATTGTGAGTTTATAGCTGAACCGGATGGCATAAATTTAATAAGCGAAAAAAACTGCAAGACCAAGGAAACTAAGTCGATTTGGAAGAAATTAAAATCTCTTGTTCACTAGTATTTTAATTGCATTCCATAAACATTGAATAAAATCGTAAAATACCTATTCTACTTTTCTATTATTGTTCTGGTCTTAGAATTCTCACTTCGGATGCTTGGCTTTTCGGCCTATACAACCACCAAAACTGTTTCTAATACTGGAAGTGAAAACCGATATAAATTAGCGGACAGCTTGGGAGCAGATTTAATTCCCGGACGCTTTTTATTCTCAGATGGCAAAACCGAGAAAACACTTACCCACACGAAAGGTTCGTGTAGATTAACTTTTAAAGAGGATACGGATTCGTTAACCAAAATTATTTTGTTAGGTTGTTCATACACCTACGGGTATAGTTTAAGCGATTGGGAAACCTATCCTTACATTGCCGACAGTTTGTTAACCAATTTTAATATTTTAAATTGCGCGGTACCGGGGCATGGCACAATGCAAGCGCTGTTGAAACTAAAAAAAATTCTTCTTTCAAGTAAAAGCAAAAACCCAAAAATTGTTATTGTCAACTATTTGAGTTTTCATGATGAACGAAATTGTTTTGACAAAAATTATCAATCTAAATTTTTAAGCGGGTTTGTGCGATTTGAAAAAAAAGGCCTGGAAGATACATTACTTCAAAAAAAATTGCCATACCTAAAAGCAAACGATGCGTCGCACGAAATACACTTTATGAGCATTAAACAAATGAAAGCGAATGAATTTCCCCTAAAAAAACATTCCGCTCTAGCTAACAGATTATCGAACTTTATGGCCAACATCACAACTAATGTGGAGGAAGAGAATGAATTATCATGTTATTTATTGGGAGAAATAAATACGCTGTGCTCGAAAAACGATATTGAATTCTACGTATCGTACATGGAAACTGAAAAACACATAGCGAAAGTACTTAATTACTGCGGTACAAATAATATCCAGACGCTTGATTTATCAATAGATTTAACCGATACAACCAATCTTAATTCACCATTCGACTCTTATCACCCCAATTATAAAGCCAATAAAGTATTTGCTCACAAACTTGTAAACGGTTTAGCGAAGAAAAATATAAAATAGTAAATTTAAAGAATGTCAACCGTTACTAAAATAATCAATAATAAACCCTATACTGTCAGATGGTATTATGAGAAAATACTAAATAACGCTTTCCTGATTTTAATTTTAGCCAAACGCGAACTCAAAGTAAAATACTCACGCACCGTTATTGGAATAGGCTGGTTTTTCCTACAGCCACTCCTTATAGTGGTTGTTTACAGCATTTTTTTCAAACACCTCATTAAAATCAACACCGGTAGCATCCCCTACCCTTCCTTTGTTTTCAGTGGCCTGGTACTGTGGAATTTATTTACTGGTATTATTGGTAAAAGCAGCTATGCGCTCATAGAATCCACGGATATGATTAGTAAAGTTTCTTTTCCAAAATTAATTATCCTCATCTCCAAAATAATGCCTGTAGTGTTAGAATGTTTAGTGCTGCTGGTCTTCCTTTTTATTATCGCCTTCTTTAACGGTCAATCCGCCGGTCTTAATATACTTTATTCTGCTTTCTATTTCATTCAGGTGGTAATTCTTTCTTTTGCCATTGGATTATTCTGCAGCACAGTTGCTTTAAAGTACCGTGATATAGCTCATTCCATCCCCTTTATTTTTAATTTCGGGATCTGGCTAACCCCAGTGTTTTATCCAGTGTCAATCGTTCCAGATGTTTACCGTTCCTATGTTCTTATACTCAACCCGCTCGCGGCGTCCATTGAAGGGCTGCGAAATTCGCTGTTTTTTAATTCGGGGATTCCGCTAAGTTCCTTTCTTTTTTTGCTGATTTACGTTTTTCTCCTACTTCTTTCCATTTATTATTTTATTAAATTTGAGAAGAAAATAGTAGAAAATCTTTAATGTAGAAAGCTATGCCAAATGTTGTTTTTAAAGATGAACCACTCGAAATGGAATTTAACCAAAAAGGTTATGTGAAAGTTCCTTTTTTGAATGAAGAAGAAATTGAGTACCTCAAAAAAATGTTTTTTGATACTATTGCCGAAAGCGGGGGTCCTAAAACTTCGGGTGACGTAGATTTTGATACAAATAGCCTTATCACCTACGATTTTACCTTTATTGATAAAAATACCGATTACAAAAGAAAGGTATTTAAAATCATCACCGAAGCCTTTCAAAATAAAACGAATCATTACCTTAATAATTACCGTCCCATTATTGCCAACTTCATCCGAAAACAGCAGGATGGTGGCGAAGTGCCCATGCACCAGAACTGGGCCTTTGTGGACGAAGAAAAATACACTTCCGTTTCTGTGTGGGTTCCTTTGGTTGATAGCAACGAAGAAAATGGAACCTTACAAATGGTAGACGGCAGCCACAAACGCTTTGGTAAATACCGAGGACCCATGATTCCCTGGGAACTAAGAAACCTAAAAGAAGAAATCGTTTCCAAGCACCTAACTCCAATGAATGTTAAGGCGGGGGAATGCGTTGTACTTGACGACAGTATCGTTCACTATAGTAATGTGAACAAAACTCCAGGTCTTAGGCTAGCCATTCAGTTGATATTAGTTCCGCAAGAAGCAGGCACTATACATTACCATTTGGACAGGGAAAAAGACAAAACCAAAATTCAAGTTCTGGAAACCGATTTGGATTTTTACATGGACTTTCACCCCTGGTTAAAACCTACCGGAAAAAAAGAACTGCGCACTGTACGCTATATTGAACAGTCGCTTACGTATAAGGATTTTTTGAAAGGTCTGGCAGCATCACGCTTTGACGAAAAAAAACAGAAAGCGCCAGCTCCGTTGTTTAATGACCCCGAAACGCAGTGTCATTTTGAAAAAGACGGTTATGTAAAAATAAACCTATTAAATGAATCTGAGGTAAAAGACCTCAAAGAATATTACCTATCCCTTAAACATGATCATATTGGTCAGTACGGATTTCACATAAGTCTGGAAAACAAAAATGCGGATTATGTTAAAGGTGTTTTTACAAAACTCTTTTCTGTTTTTGTTCCGAAATTGGACAAGGTTCTAACCAACTATAAGACATTTACGGCCAGTTATGTTATAAAGGAGGCTGGGCTTCAAAACATCGTGCCACCGCACCAGGACTGGAGTTTTATTGACGAAGACCAATATTGCTCAGCCACGGTTTGGGTGCCTTTAATGGACGTGAATAAAAATAATGGTGCATTGGGTGTTATAAAAGGTAGTCATAAACTATTTAATTACCAGCGCCAGTCGCCATCACCACAAGCCAAAACAGTATTGTCACCACACGCTTTTACGCTCTTTCCTTATGTTGAAGTAATTGAAATGAAAGCCGGCGAAGCATTGATATTTGATAACCGGACCATTCATGCCTCGCCTCCAAACATATCTGGAATCACGAGAATTGGCGCAGGAATCGGAATCACCCAGAAAGATGCTCAGTTACTGCATTACTATCAGGTTCCGGGAAAAGAAGAAATAGTGAATGTATACAGTGTAGATGAAACGTTCTTTCCAAAATACAACAATTCTGTTTTATCCGATTTATATAATAAGGGGCAAAGTCCCTCTGAATTAAAACTATTACACAGTTTCAAAAAAAACATACCGCATATTCCCGACAGCGAAATGAAAGCATTGGTGGAATCTCTGGATGGAGTGAAATTTAACGACAGCTTAGTAAAGGAGCTCGCCGAACTTTATAATTACAATCCAGATGGGACACCTAAAAAAAGGGAAAGCATAGAATCAAAAAAAGAAACCCAAAAAATTAACACAAATGAAAATGTGGTAAACGAAACGATATACGCTAAAAATTCTTACAAAGACCCCAGGACATTTTTCGAGAAGTATACCCCTTCCAACATAATCGCTGAAATTAAATACCGCCTTGGCAAAAATTAATATGCTCAATTACGACCATAAGGCAATAGTATTTAAAGACAAAACGTTTCAACAAAGTCTTAACCACGAAGGCTTTGTTGTAATTGATTTTTTGCTATCAGGAGAAGTGGATCACCTGCTTCAACTTTATAAAAACAAACATCCCGAAGGCGTAAGAGGATTTTACACAAGCACATTCTCAAAAGATACAGATTATCGCAAAGAAGTAGATGCAGCCATTCAGCAAACAATGAGTCGCGGCCTTGAGACTTATTTTATTGACTACCGTGTCCATTGCGGGAGTTTTATAGTGAAGGGAAACGACGACAAAAGTGTATTAAAAATGCACCAAGACATGACGCTGGTTGATGAATCTATCTACACTGGCATAAACATTTGGATTCCTCTTGTGGACTTAACAATAGAAAACGGTGCTATCGAAATTCTTCCGCGGAGTCACCGTCTATTTAAAACATACCGGGGAGCTTCTCTTCCCGATATATATAATGGCATTGAAGAATCGGTGCATAAAGTGATGAAACCTTTTTACCTTAAGGCGGGCCAAGCAATCATCTTCGACCAAAGCATTATTCATTTTTCACCCGCTAATAAATCCAACCAACCAAGGCCCGTTATCAATACTTTTATCACCCACAAAAATGCCGGCATACAAATTTGCTACTGGGATAAAGCTCGCAATAATGAAATTGAAATTTTTGAACAGGAATCGGATTTTATGGTCAACTTCCAAAACTTTGGTCACGATATTTATAGCCGCCCGTCCGTCGGCCGTTCCAAAGGATTTGTGCCTTTCGACTTTCCTAAAATAACGGCAGAACTTCTTCAAAAAGAATACGGATTAACAGCTTCGAAAACAGAAAATCTCAATGCTTACAGGAAGGGGCCATTTTTTGAACTATTTAAAAAGATTTTTACCGGCTCATGAAGTCAGGCGTCCCAAATATATTTAAAGATTCAGAATTGCAGGAACGATTTGAAAAAGATGGTTTCGTAAAAATAAGGCTATTGGAAGAGACAGATGTGCAGCACTTAATAAATTTATTTAAGTATTACTTTCCAAGTCCTTCAAAGGATTTTTTCTCTTCAAGTTACGAAAATGATTTTCCATTGAAAAAAGAAATTAGCGATGCCATTGGAAAAACAATACTACCCAATCTTGAAAATATTTTCTTGGACTATGCCTGGTTTGGCTCGGCCTTTTTGTCCAAAGGCAATGGGCCACGTAGTGAAATGCCCATGCATCAAGACTGGACAATTGTTGACGAGACGAAGTATATTGCCCTAAACATTTGGACGCCATTACAAAATACAACCGAGGAAAATGGAACTCTGGAGGTAATTAAAGGAAGTCACAAATGGCACAAAACTTTACGAGCTCCAACATTACCTTTTTATTTTGATGGCTATCAATCAAAAATAAAGGAAAAACTAACTGTCATTCCAACTTTAGCAACCGAAGCAGTTGTCCTCAATCAGGCTATCATTCATTATTCCAAGGCTAACAAAACAAACGAAACGCGAATTGCGATTACTACGGGAATCAAATCAAAAGGCGCTCCTATGATTTTTCATTACTGGAATAAAGAGAATCCAAATGAGATTGAAAAATTTAATCAGGACGATGATTTTTTATTGAAGTTTAGTGATTTTCACAAAGACATTTTCAAACGGCCACAATTGGGCGAAAGTACTGGCAAATTTGCCTTTCAGAAGCAACAGGCTAGTGAGCAAGAAATACATAATTTAATTCAAAATAAGGCCGAAGCAAAAAGTTTCGCTTCTAAACTGCTACAATGGTTGAAAAGCTAATTTTTAATACGTCACAAATTGTAAGCAATCTTGAAAAAGACAACGCGCTTGCCAACGAAGGCTACACCATATTCCCATGTCTCGAGGATTCTGACCTTAAATCCCTGCATGACTATTACTTTCAATTTCAAAAAGATCAACCCAATCACTTTTATGCCACCGCCCATTCACCCGATTTTACTTTCCGCAACCAAGCAAGCGACTTCATCAAAGGTATAGTTGAACCTCGTGTGAAAAATATTTTGTGCAATTACAGATTATTGGGAGGTTCTTATGTTGTAAAACCAGGTAATGGCATGGGAATTTTACAAGCGCACCAAGATTGGAATTTGGTTGATGAAGAAAAACAACGATCATACAATTTATGGATTCCCTTAGTTGACGTAAATGTAGAAAATGGAGCTGTCTTTGTGCTTCCCAGCAGTCATTCCAAAACAATAAGTTACCGTGGACCAGGTATTCCATCCATTTTTAAAAGCATTGAGCAGAAGATTTGGGCCTACCTAACACCAATACCAATGAAGGCAGGTCAAGGTCTACTTTATGATCACGCCTTAATACACGGTTCCCCGCCAAATCAAACAATGAATAACAGGCTAGGTATCGTTATAGGCGTCGTTAACAAAGGTGTTGAGCTTCAGATTTTTGGCAATGATACTGGACATATTAACTCTTACGCATGCGATGAGAATTTTTTTCTCTCTAAAAACACATTAACCGATTTTGCACAATTACCGATAAAATCTAGATTACTGAAAGCTCAGAAAGAATTTGACTTAAATGAATTTAGGGAAACTTATTTGAACCTCGGTTCAACTAGCCCCCAACCAATTTTACAAAACCCAAATAACAACGACAAAAGAACTTTTTTTGAGAAATATACATTAAAAAATATCATAGCAGAAGTAAACTATCGTTTATTTTCAAAAACGACGCAGCAACCAGTAACGGAAAAGCAAAAACCAGAACCTCCAGTAAAAAAAGATGTTGCCACATTTTATAACGAACAAACCGACAACTTTTTAAAAGTATATGGAAACGTCATCCAAGCCTTTCGAACGAAAGATGTATCGGTTCTGTTAAATTATCAAATGGAGGCAATGGGCCTAAAGCCAGGAATACACATACTTGACGCGGGTTGTGGGGTTTGTGGTCCGGCAATCCACTTCGCTAAAAATTCCGACGTCACAATAGAAGCCATCACGATTTCTGAAGTTCAGAAAGTAAAATCTGAACAAGCCATTAAAGAAAATCAACTCTCCGATAAAATAAAAGTTATCCGAGGAGATTATCATCACCTTGAAAACCATTATCCGAAAAATAATTTCGATGTTATTTACTTTTTGGAATCTTTCGGTCATGCAAACGACCACCTAAAAGTTCTAGACTCCGCTTGGGGTGTTTTAAAGCCGGGTGGACTTATTTATATCAAGGATTTATTTCGAAAAAAAACAATTCAGCCCTCTATAGAATTGGGAATCGAAAAAGAAATTCAGAACATAAATAGGGCATACCACTATAATGTTCCGGATTTAAATTCCATCCTAGATCATATTCGTGGCAAGGGCTATATCCTTTCATCACTGAAAACTATTGACATTCCTTTACAAGACTTTGAAAACCTTACCATTTCAAACGATTTTCAGGAATTGACAGGAATTAACAAAATTGAAAATTTGCGGGAATACATTTTTCCAATAGATTTTTTCGAGCTTAAAATTATAAAACCAAATTTTGAAATTACTGCCGGAAATAGTCGTTACTTTCTCCAAAATATGTACTTTATGCAAATTGAGAACTGGAAGGAAAAAGATTTATGATTACTCAAACGTAACAAGAATCTAAAATGAAACTAACTACAGAGGACTTAAATTTTTATAACGCTAATCGTACCGAACCCATTTCAAAAATGGCATGTTGGTCGCCAGTAAAAAACCTTTTTATTGGGATGCGTGGCAAAATTATGACCTGTTGTTATAACAAGTCCTATCTGCTGGGCGAATACCCCAATCAAAGTATTAGAGACATTTGGTTCGGTGAAAAAAGAAAACAATTAACAAAAAGCCTGAAAGAAAATGACTTTTCCAACGGTTGTCAGAGCTGCTTCGAAGTGATTAAAGCGAAAAATTTAAATGGATTAACAGCAAAAAAATTCGATTACCTTCCATTAAACATAGATTATCCGACCCGCATAGATTTTGAACTTTCGAACGACTGCAATCTGGAATGTAAAATGTGCAGAGGGGAGTATTCCTCGTCGATACGCAAAAACGTCGAAAAACTACCACCCATTCAAAATCCATACGGTTCTAACTTACTCCAAGAATTAAAAGAATTTATACCCCATTTGGTTAGCTGTCATTTCTTGGGAGGTGAGCCTTTTCTCATTCCCATCTATTTAGATTTGTGGGACTTAATCAGTGAATTAAATCCAACTATCAGAATTTCTATTGTCACGAATGGAACCATTTTAAGTGATAGAGTGAAAAACATTTTGGAAAAATTAAAATGCGATATCATCGTTTCCCTTGATTCCGTAAACACTGTCAATTATGCTTCCATCAGAAAAAATGGTAATCTGGAAAAAGTAAAAGCTAACATAGCATATTTACGAAACTACACCACTCGTAATAATACTAACTTTAATTTAAGTGCCTGCGCCATGACGTCCAATTCAGCAGAATTTGTTGACTTAGTCAATTATGCAAACGCATTGAATTGCGAAATATTTTTTACGCGTGTTGTGTATCCCAGAGAACTATCTTTACAAACTCAAAGTAAAGAATACTTAAGCACTCTGATCAAAAACATCCGAAACTCCAATATACCCATATCAAGTGAAACAAATGCAAAAAACAACAAAACACTTGCTGATTTGGCGAATCATTTGGAATATTGGGCGAAAGAGATAGATGAATCAACGAAATCAAAAAACATAGCTGATTATCTCGAACAACTTAGTTCGTATTTGAAAGAAAAATCTCCAGATAACCATGAGTCTCTTTTTGAGAACATCAAACAAAAAATTCAATACTTACTTGAAATTGCTACAAAAAACAGCCATAACGAAATAGCGGAGAAAAAACTATGTGAAGTTCCTTTTAAAACTATGTTTGAAATGGTTCCAGGTATAGAAAAAGAGCATTTATTGCATTTATTTAAATCATATGTTTTACCAATAGAAAACTAAGACCAAGTAAAAAGAAAAATGCTAAATCAGGGTGTCATATTATCAGCCAAAAATATTTCAAAAAAATATTATAAACATAAAGCACTGCTGAATCAGAACGCCAAAAATGAGAATGAATTTTGGGCACTTAAAAATATCAGCTTCGAACTACACAAGGGACAGATACTAGGAATAATAGGGCAAAACGGGGCAGGCAAAAGCACTTTACTCAAAATACTTTCAGAAATAATTCCACCAACAGACGGCAGCATTGAATACGAAGGTTCCATTCTTTCCATTCTTGATATTGGCACAGGTTTTCACCCCGACCTTTCCGGCTACGATAATATTTTTCTGAATTCCGCAATCTTGGGAACTAAGAAAAAAGATCTACTTGAAAAAATTCCAGAACTAGTTGCTTTTAGCGGCATTGGTGAGTTTATTAACGAACCTGTAAAAAATTATTCAAATGGTATGTATCTGCGGCTGGCACTTTCCATTGCTTTGTTTACCAATAACACCATTCTTTTGCTAGACGAAGTTATTTCAGTTGGTGATGCCGAATTTCAGAACAGGGCCATGAAAAAAATTAAAGAATTGGTTGCCGAAGGCAGATCCTGTATAATGATTTCGCACGATTTGCCCTCTATCATTTCGTTGTGCGACTCCTGCCTATTTATGGATAAGGGCGAAATTGCATTTTTTGGTAAATCCAAAAAAGTTGTAGAAGATTATCTCGATAAAGTAAATTCTAATATCACTAATTCGCATAAGGTAATTGTTGACCATCCAAAATGCCGTTTTAAAAATATTGAAATGAACAAAACGGTTTTTCCTATAAACGAAAAAATTCTGATTTCCATCAGCTACGAAAAAAAAGTCGAAGAAGACATTGACATTGTTTTAAATATCCGCAACTATACTTCACTTGTTATGAGTGACTGTGCCATATACAGAGAGGGTTACGTTCCCCAAAAAACGAAACCTGGAATTTATGAAACCACATGCCAGATACCTGCCAACTTATTCAATACCGGTACTTTTTTCATAGACCTGATTTTTGGTGACAAGGTTTCTTCCCTGCTCACAATTAAATCGGCAGTAAAATTCAACGTTCAATTTCCTGAATGGGAAAAAAATAAAAAATGGACCGAGGCGGAAGAAGGCACTCCCTTTAGACCTATATGTGATTGGGTAACTGTTAAACAGGAATCATAAAATGGTAGTTTCAACAGTATAAAAACGCCATGGATTCAGAAATATACTTAACCAGGTAATGAAACAGTTATTCTCGAACATAAACTCACTGTCTTCTGCCCAAACTGATAGTCGAATTGCTTTCTCTTGGTTTCATAGGGGTCTGGGATTGATTTACCTCTTTGCTATTTTTCCTTTGTTCTTTCAAATTACCTCATTAATAGGAAGCAATGGATTAATGCCTGCGGAAGAGCTCATTGCACTTTCAAAAAAAGATCAGGGTCTGCTTCAAACGTTTTTACAGTTTCCCTCTCTGTTCCACTTTTTTCAATATAATGTTACGCTTTATGTTCTAGTTGGATTAGGTTGTGTCGGTGGCTTGATGTTAGTTCTTAGTTTTCGGGTTTTTTTTGGGGCGCTTCTTGCTTGGATTTCGTTTCTGTCCATTACCAGCATTGGAGGAGACTTTTTCGTCATCATCATCGATCTATTTTTATCTGAAGTCGGGTTTCTGGCTTTATTTTCTACTTACTACCTTGAAAAACACGGCTACACTCCAAAACTAGTTGACTGGGTTTTTCGTTTATTAAACTTCCGGCTTTGGTTTTCCATGGGAGTGATTAAATTTTATTTGCCGCAGGATGTTTGGTCTAACTTTACTTTTTTCGATTACTTCTTTCAAGCACAACCAATGCCAAGTCCAGCAGCACCAATTTTTCAAGCCCTCCCAGACTTCTTTAAACACGCAGCTCTTATTGGTTTATTTCTTGGAGAAATTATCGTGCCCTTTTTCGTATTTGGAGGAAAAAGGTTACGGCGTATTGCCTTCTTCACTTTCGTTTTAATTTCGTCGCTCATTCAACTCACAGGCAACTATGGTTACTTTAATGTACTTTCAATTATTTTGGCTCTTCTAATATTAAAAGATGGAGATCTGAAATTAATTCGCGTTTCTAAAGTAACAAACAGTACGAACATAAAAGCTTCCCTTTCTACGACGGTAAAAATTTTATTGTGTTACCATATCCTTTTACAAACGATATATTGCATCCTGCTTTTTCAGCCGAACCCTCATTCACCACAAAATCATTTCAATTACTTTTTTATTACAAGAACGTCTGAAAATAAATTTCTGAGTTCAATAGCCAAACCTTTCGAATTAACTGAAAATTGGCGGATGTGCAATCCCTATGGTGTTTTCAGAGGTATTCCATATTATCACAGCGAAATAAGATTAAGTGGAAGTGAGGATAGTATCCATTGGCAAACCTACGAGTTTAAGTATGTACCCTCAGGCAAGACAGATTATCTGGGCTTTTATGCACCCTATTATCCACGGTTAGATCATTTGTTCTTTTATGAAACCATTGCTGCCCCGAATTATAAATGGAATCCTCTTAACCGATATTATAACGAAAATAATAACTGGGTATGCCGCTTCATTAACAAATTACTGGACAACGACCCTAAAACGACACAACTGATGAAACACAACCCATTTGAAGAAAAGCAAGCTCCCAACTATATCAAAGCAGAAGTATTCAGACTATCATTCACGAAAGATGATAATAGATGCTGGGCCGTTAAACCAATGGGAATTTCAAAAATTTATTCAAAAACCAACATTTGTAAAAAACCTATTATAAGTTTTGAAGAAGCGATGAAAACAATTTATTCGCACGACTAGTACTTTAATTCATACAAAAGACTTCCATCCTTTACTGAGAAAATTTTGGCTCCCCCCCCTTCACTTCCAACCACCATCCTTGTTCCATCGGGTGAATAATGTATGGTGTTAATTCGGGTTTCAAAAGCCTTGATTTTCATTTTTATGGTCGCTAAAGTCGTGTCCATAAAATAAATTTCACCATTTCCGGTAGATGCGGCAATCACATTATCTTTATTATTGAAACACGAAACATAAACCGGGCCCCTCAGGTTGGGTGAGGTATATAAGCAGCTTTGTGTAAAGCGGTCAAATATTTTTACAGTGCTATCTTTTGAGGCAGTAACAATTCGTCTTTGAGCATTATCAGGCATAATACAATACACCCAATTAGAATGACCCTTATAACAATGAACAATTTTCTTTTTTTGAAGATTTATTTCATATCCTGAATAACCCGATGATACCACAAAAGAAGTATCCGGCAACAAATAATACAAATGAAAGGCCCCCTCCGGCTCCAGCAAAAAACGAATGGTATCATGACTTCGTTTATTATAAAAAATCACTTGTCCCTTTTCTCCGCAGCCGCCAAGGGTGTAATAACCGTGAATAGAGGTCCAGGAATTAAAACTAAACTGATATTTCCTATCCGATTCAAGAGTGGCAGCATTCCATACATTCAGACTTCTGTCCTCGCCTCCGGTAATAATGTATTTGTCATCTAACGAAAAAAAAGAAGAATTCGCATGGCCTTTATGCCCCTTACTTTTTACAACTATATTCAGGTTACTATCTGCAAGAATTAATCTGCCCCGGGTCGTTGACATGGAAATCTTGCTTCCATCGCTGTTATAAAAAGCCGCATGAATTCCCTCAGGCTCCTCTCGTAATTGCACATTTGTACTATCTTTGCTACTGATGTCACAGCCCCCAAACAAGAAAACAAAAGCTATCAGCGTCGTGCTAATAATTGGCTGTATCATCTCATTTTTTATTTTCACTACTTCTTTTCAATTAATCCACGAAAACAAAACTTCCGCAGCGTTCAAAGATACAACTATTTGTAGCATAGAGTTGGTGATGGTTTCATCTGGTCCATACAAAAAAGGGTTAAACTTTGACACCGAAACAATTCCTTACAATTATTGGATTGGCAAATACGAGATTACCAATCAACAATTTGTTGATTTTCTAAGAACCGCACTAATCAAAGGGTTTATCCAACTTAAAAACGGGATTCTCTATTACCCATACCCCGGAGATAGTTTGGTAAATGCAGCCCTTTTCAAAGTAAGACAGTTTGATGATAAAATCTATTTAAGACATGATTCTATCATTCTGGATTCCAAATTTTCCGGTCACCCCGCAACAGGTGTTAGCTGGTTTGGCGCCAAAGCATTTTGTAACTTTTATGGATTCCGTTTGCCACAAGAAACAGAATGGGAAAAAGCTGCAAGAGGTAATTCTAGTTTTTGGTTTCCATGGGGGAACGCTATAGATGGCAGCCTCGCAAATTATTTTAACAGCAACGACCCTTTTGAGCCAGGCACGACACCTGTTGGATACTATAATGGTAGTACATATGACAAATTCCAAACATCTAACGCGGTAAGCGCCTATGGTTGTTACGACATGGCTGGCAATGCTTGGGAATGGCTCGAAGATCGTTGGACGAAAACTACACCTTATAATAAAGGCAAAGGTGGTGGATTTGCTTATCACACGCCTGCCTTTCTGCAAGTATATTACGTAAGTTCATTTGGCCCTCCGATAGCTCCAGACCTGGATATGTGCCATATCTCGGACGGATTTAGGGTAGTAAAAAGATGTGACAATGGCTAAACTGGCATTTATATTACCCCTTGCATTTTTACTACATGCCTGCAGTAACAAAGCAAAATGCGCCCCAGGTGACGAAGTGCTGCTGCTCTTTTCTCTGCACAATAGCGAAGGTAACAGAATTGACAATAGCATTCAACCTAACGGACAAATGCCTTTAAGAACGCTTGCCGGTAAAGGTTATCTAATCAAAGGAATAGACGAAACTCTGATTGGTATGAAGGAGGGAGAAACAAAAACAACACAGATATTACCGGAAAATGCCTACGGAAACAAAGGTATATATTACTTAGAT